>JAGYNC010000390.1 GCA_018400135.1 Victivallaceae bacterium | reverse complement strand
TTAAAACATTAAAACATGGAGATTGGCAATGAATATCAGAGCAAGGAACATGCAGACTGGAAGGACGCGTGGGCGGAATAGTGCTAACGATGTCGTCAGTGTAAAATTATGGACTTTGTTTTACCTGATTGTCATTTGTGCCGCAATATTCGTCATTGCCAATTATCGTATAGCGTTGAACCAGAATATTGCCGCTATTGAGAAGGAAACTGTCCAATACGAACGAAAAATCCATCAGCTCGACCGGGAAATTGCCTCGTTGCGGGTGCAGAAAGAACAACTTTCCAGTTGGCGCCATATTCGTACTCTAATTGCGCGCCATGAACTTAATCTCAGAACTCCAGCGCCTCATCAGATACAACGATTGGCAATCGTGCCAGTTCCTGCCAACAAAGATTTTACTGAAGTTGCCGCAAAAAAACTTGCTATGAGAGATGCTAAATAATGCGAGCATTAGGATAATTTCGGGGAATGGATAATGCTGAGCAGCAGTAGTGACGCAACCAGGGTAAGAGTCAGGATTGTCGTGTTTCTTTTTGTCCTTGTTTTTGTGTTGCTGGCAGTACGGCTCTATGTGGTTCAGATCAAGCGGCATGAAGAACTCTTAGCCAAGGCGAGAAGCCAATACACGGCAGTGAAAAAAACCACTGGCAGGCGAGGTGAAATTTTTGATGTTCACGGTAATTTGCTGGTTGGAAATGTTCCCTGCGACACCATCTCCGTTGATCCGCAGATTGTCGGCTCGGAACTTCAGCGCCGCAGAATGGCAGCCATGTTTGCCAAACATCTGGAACTCGAATATGACGAGGTTTATGAGAAGCTAACCCGACGTATTCGCCGGGTTAAGCAGCCGAATGGAACCGTCGAAGACCGCCATATTCGTTATGTTGTTATTGCCCGGAGAGTATCACCCGCTAAAAGTCTTGAGTTACGACAACTCATCAGCGTGAATCGGTTCAGCGGAATTTTTTTCCGGGAACACTACATGCGTTACTATCCTAAAAAGAGTTTGCTGGCCAATATTCTCGGTTTTACCAATGTGGATCATGATAAGACGGTCGCGGTACTGGGAATAGAAAAGTTTTTTAACAAGGAGATGGCATCTTCCGAATCCATCCAGAAGTTTGAGCGGGCACGTGATGGCAGGCGCCTCTCTTATGGAGATCAGAAAGATATTCGCGGCCGACACGGCTTCAATATTTTCCTGACTATCAGCGAACCGTTGCAATCAATCGTCGAAGAGGAGCTTGACAAACTGGTCGAGAAGTGGCGTCCCAGAGCCGCCTACGCGGTAATGATTGACCCGGGCAGCGGAAACATTCTTGCCATTGCCCAACGTCCCACCTTCAACCCCAACGATCGCTCAGAAATGGATCCGCAATCCTGGCGGATTCGCCTGATCGAAGATGTTTTAGAGCCTGGCTCAACGATGAAACCTT
>JAGYNC010000039.1 GCA_018400135.1 Victivallaceae bacterium | reverse complement strand
ATAAGGTGTTGACCATTACGTCCGACAACGGATTAGAATTTGCAAACCATCGACAAGTCAGTAGTTGGCTCGATGCGGAATATTATTTTTGTCACCCATACCGGTCATGGGAACGGGGTCTCAACGAAAACACCAACGGTTTGATCCGCTTCTATGCGCCAAAGGGAGAATCCTTTGAACATCTGAACCCGATGAGGCTTCGCCAGATCATGGAAAACATCAACACACGTCCCCGAAAGTCACTGGGCTATCTTACCCCAAAGGAGGTGTATCATGGATTAAAGCCAAGCACAGCCTGCGGCTGATCATTCCCTGACGGGAAGGGGAAAGCTCAAACGTGCGCATCTCCTCCGGAGATTCTTTGGCGCACGTTTTTATAAGACTGAAGCTGAAGCTTCAGGGAGGCAGGGAAAACAAAGAAATCGTCGCACTTGTAATTTGAATCCGGGTGAATCAGGGAACAATATAGTTGGTTTTCAAGTTGTTATGATAATTTTCCATATTCCGACCTGCTAAAAATAGTACCTGATAATGGCTGATTTTCTGAGAGAGGCAACGTATCTTTTGTAGGCTGTTTTTTTTAACCTGTTTTCTATTTCGTTTTTAAGTCGTCCTCCAACATCTTTATATTCAGCGGTACGAGGTTTCTGAAAATCTTCAACTCTGAGATAATAGATGCCTTCCGGGGTGTCAATCGGTCCAACCACGATCCCCGGTTTTGCGTTACTGGCAGCTTGTGCGAATTCCGGACGCAGATTAACGCACTCGATCCAGCCCAGATTGCCGCCGCTGGCGGCAGCCGGACCATCGGAGTATAGCTTGACCATAGCGACAAAAACTTGCTGTTGCGAACTTTCGCTCAGTGTCTTTTCCAATGTGGCGCGGCATGCGTCAAAATCTTCCCGTTCTTTTTTTAACATCAATAACCGTAATCTGATTTTTGCGGGTTCTGAAAGTTCATCCCGATGCTGTTCAAAATATTCGTAAATTTCCCGCGGTGTCGGATTTACATGAGTAAAGTAGTAGTTATTTATCATTCCCTGGACTGCGACGCGTTCTTCGGCGCGTTGTTGCAACTGCTCGAGTGTTGTTCCCGATTTACGAGCTTTGCTTGCCAGCTCTTTACGTCCGGCACAACCGTAGTGTTCAGCAAGCGAGTCAAGCATACTTTCAACATATTGTCGAGGTATGGTAAACGGGGTTTTTTCATGGAAATCAGCAAGGATCAACTTGCGATTGATTATTTCGTCAACAACCTTGCGACGAATCTGTTTGATTCGGTTATAGACCTCGCCTCCTGTAAATGCCAAGTATACCCGGGCTTCTTCGTGTCGACTTTCTTCAAGTACATCTCCCAGACTGATGGGTTCACCGTTTACTGACGCCAAAATCGAATCAACATTAACGTTGTCAGGTTTCCGTAGAATCATATTGTTCGCGTCGGATTTTTCAGTTTTCACGAAAGGAGCCGACATACCAGCGGTTATCAGCAGAACAGCGACAGTTGCCACCAAGCCGGATTTTATTATCATCAACGATTTCATTTTACGACTGAATCCTAAGTTGTTTTTCCAACAATAAGTTTTGAAAAAAATAGTGGTAGCCGCAGTAGTGTAATGGCGGCAAGAGCAATATAAAAGTTATTCGGTACGTCTGGAAGCGTTAGAAATAGTAACGCGCCGATGGCACATCCCGCAAAGTAAAGGGGGAAAAAGAATTTTCGCAATGGGGTTGGTTGTGTGTCAGAGAAATAACCAGCTACTAGTCCACTGCTCAGACAATCCATGCCGACAATTGCCGGAATAGCG
This sequence comes from Victivallaceae bacterium, assembly GCA_018400135.1. Taxonomy (GTDB): domain Bacteria; phylum Verrucomicrobiota; class Lentisphaeria; order Victivallales; family Victivallaceae; genus M55B135. Next base: position 14,054 of record JAGYNC010000039.1, on the reverse strand, counting down.
TAGAAAAACGCGTCCCATTGACAACTAAAAATAAAAACAACAGTAATTAGCGCCAAAAAAGGACAAATTCGCTTTAACACGGATATCCCCGAAAGGGCGAACCCGATGCCGATGCAACCGAATGCGGCAATCACAGTTTTATCTTCGACAAAAAACGAGAGACCCTGATGATAAATAATTGTTGTCAAAAGCAACATTATGCCAGTAGTGCAGATGCCATTTTCGAACAAGCCCCATAAACTGCCGAAATTACTGCGGCGACAGAATATAAAGCGCAATGCAAGAAATACGATTGCTACCAACAACAGTCTAAATTTAATAGCCATATTTTCCCGTGGTAAATTAATTCCGGGGATATCAAACTCTTTGCGTGACGGTAAAATGTGGTTCGTCGCCCCCGAGGGAGTGGAGTATAAGACGGAAAAAACACCACGAGGCAATGGATTGTTCTGATTGTCTGGAAACGCTTTTGTAAAACGCTCCTCCAGTTTATCGATATTCGCGGTAACATTTTGTTCCCCAAACGCATGGAGTCCTCCGCCACCGGGAAGCAGAACGGATTTTTCGAATAATTTATCAAGATAATCGAAGTTATTCCCTGTCATAAGCATCCCGGCAGCAATCACAACAGCACCCCCAGCCGTTAATCTTGGCTTAATCAACGCAATGAGAGTTTCAAAGCTGCAATACGCATTATCGTTTTCCAGCAGTAAAACCAGATCAAATTGTTCCTTAGTTGTCTTTAAATAAAAAACTGGTTCCGCAAAAACCAATTTGAGATTCAATGCATTGCCGGGAAGAATACGATACGTATCCGCCAATGCCGCCAGTCCTCGATGAGAAACTGGAAGGACCAGGTGTTCCACCGGAGCAAGCGATGTCAAAATGCCCGGAACCATTGAGAATGGGGAACATACTGTCAGAACTTTCAGCTGCTGTTTATGTGGTTGTAAAATCGCTGGAAGAATACTCTGCGTATGTTTGGAACTATCGTCGGGCATAATAAACGTTGGAGCTCCGTTTTTGCAGACTAGTAATGAACCTGAAACAGTATCCCTGAGGAGGGTTGTCCTGCCAACTCGCGAATTAAACTCTTGTACCCGAATCCGATCCGGCTCCCGGTGCCGCCAATATTTATCTCTGGCGGTATCCGTTTCCTGCAATAAAAAGATATTGCTGATTAGTACGCATCCGGAAATAGCGGCAACGGCCAGAGTCGTAATATTTTTTCGGTGATATCTCAACGCTACAGCTGAACACACAACCAGCAACATTCCCAGACCAAAAATCAGCGGGTGCATGGATTCCAGAAGCATCCCGGAATCTAGATTTACCCCGGCAAAAAGATAGCCGAATCCCAAAAAACCGAGTGCATTTTTTGAGACTAACCCGGGGGTTAACTGGTAAATAAATTTTAGCAGTACGCCGCTTGTAAGACCAAGTGGCAATGTGGCAATAACAGCAATCATAATCAGCCAGGACAGTGAAACTTCTATTGCCGTGGTCGTCGCGAGCGGAATGGCAACCGTCACCAGAATTGTGGATGTTGACAGAAGCAGGGACAATACCCACAGAGTTTTAGCTCTACCGTAGCGTCTGGTGATGCCATCAACTGGCAAAATCACTCCTATTGCCATTGAGGAAAACATCACTATCATCAGAACCGCGGCAATCAGTAACGGGCTGCCACAAGTCGCCGTCATTTCGCGGAACAATGCCAGGTGCGTAACCTGTAGCAGCGCCCCGGGTATCACAAAAAGTATAGTCCGAATATCAAGCAAAAACTTCATGCCTACCCCTGACTCTGATTGTTGCCAATCGCAAAGCTGACTCAAGACTTCCGGTATCTGCTGTGCCGCGCCAGGCAATGTTGAATGCCGTGCCATGATCCACACTGGTGCGAATGATTGGCAGTCCGAGAGTTGAATTTACTCCCCGGTCAAATGCCAGCATTTTGAACGGAATATGTCCCTGATCATGATACATGGCCAAAATACCGTGGTAGCGGGCGCGGGTTTTTTCAATAAACAGCGTGTCGGGCGGGAAAGGTCCGTCAATCTTTATCCCCCGTTCACGTAATATGTTTAACGCCGGCTCAATGATATCATTTTCCTCACTACCCATGTAGCCGTTCTCGCCAGCGTGGGGATTTAATGCAGCTACCGCGATTGCAGGCGATTTAATCCCTTCCGCGCGGATGGCATTCTCCAGCAATTCGGCTACATCAATTATCCTTGATTTACTGATAGCATCCGGTACCTCCCGTAACGGGATATGCGTGGTTACAAACGCGACGCGCAGATTTTCGGCGGATTGCATCATCGCAAAATTTGAACAGTCGCAAAGTTCCGCGATCAACTCTGTGTGGCCGGTAAACGGTACGCCCGCCAGGTTTACCGATGCCTTATTCATCGGAGCGGTTACCAAAGCGTCCGCTTTGCCGGCAAGGACATCTTTAGTTGCGATAACCACAGCTTCTCTGGCAGCCAGACCACATTCAGCATTTTCAAAACCGACCCGAACTGAATCGAATTTTAGATTGCCGGTGGCTATTACCGATGTAGGTGATCTGTTCGCAAAACGTGCTGCCGCTGCCGCAATGATATCCGTACAGCCGTAAATAATTATTCTGGCTATTTTTGCCAAATCCGGGTTGGTGGCGGCACGGACAACGATTTCCGGCCCGATGCCGGCAGGATCACCCATAGTCAACGCGATACGCGGCAATATTGTGTCTTCGCCAGTCACCAGATTTGTCCTTTCTTCTCGTAATACTTTGCCACATTGGGAATTAATGGAGCAACCAGTTGTTTTATTGCCACGGCATATTCACGAATTTCCCATTGGGCATGCTCGCTGTCGCGCAATTCGAGGAAGTGAAGCAGGTTTCCCAAATTGGTTGTGCCCCAAAACGTGACCATCATATTTTGCGGCAGCACACCCCGGGCCTGTTCCCGACAAACACCCTTCTCCAACAATGTTTCGTACAATTTCAGACTGTCGCCGTTGTGTTGTTCAATCAGTTTACGTAGCGATTTGTCCGCAAAACACTCGTCAGCAACCGATGCCTGACGATTATTATCGGCTTGACGGCGTAACGTCGGCGGCACATAAAAATCCAGGTCAACCTCGGTGTAACGACGGGAAATTTCGTTGTAACTCCAGGTACGGTGACGATGCCATTGGCCACGAACGAAAAGCGGGCAGTGGATGCTGAACGTAAAAACCATATGTTCGAGCGGGCTGGTATGACGATTCTCCAGCAGATACTCAAGAAGCACAACATCCCGGTCGTCCATTGTCTCTTTGAGTCTGCCGAAAGAAACTCGCGCGGCATTAACAATAGTGGTTTCCGTACCCAGATGGTCAATCAGGCCTATCCAGCCCTGTCCATCAAGCACCTTAACGTGTTGTGTCGGCGGGACATTTAAATGCTGCATTTGAATCGTCTCCTGTTTATTAGTATGTTTGGAGCAAATTAAAAAATAAATTTTGAGCCGTAATGACAGATATGCATAGCGAAGCACAGATATCAGGTTGATATCAGACTCTCTGAAGTTGCTTCTATAGTTTAATCCGCGGCCAATAACCGCGTAAGTTTAGCATCTTGAAACCGGAATGCAAGCAGCAGATTTTTTTAGCTTTCACCCCGGGGAGTAAACAACTTCTTTTATTCCGTAATCCTGCGGGAGTAATAACTCGAAATGTATAAATTCACTCTTGACTTTTTCTTCCTAATATGTTATTCTGTTTTAAGCTACAAGTTGCTTGGTCTGAAAAAGGCTATATCGCCAGCTCAGTGTAAAATGTATCAGGAGACAGTGCCATGAACTTATTTAACCGGATGCGTATTGGCAGTAAATTGATTGCCGGATTTATGACCTTAGCCATTATCACTTTGATTATCGGAATTATCAGCTGGAAAATCATTAGACAGTTGGACGACGGTATTTCAATTATGGCAAAGGAGTCAATTCCTTTGCTACAATCAATGGCTACGCTGAATAAAGAGAGAATGGACATTCGGGCTCAGTCGCTGGACGTGTGGATCGAAGAAAATTCTGAAATGGCAGTAGCTCTCGCCTCTTATCAGCGTATTCAAAAAGAACGGGCCGGGAGTTGGAGAGCCATTGAGCAGGCGTGGCAAACATTACAAGCTATACCAGCACATTCCGAAAAAGAGGAACAATTGTTGATCCGCCTTAGGGGAGAATACCGGAACTGGCGCGAAATTCACGCCGAAATCGACAAGTTAATCGGGCAGTTTTCCTCTCACTCGAGTCTAGAGGAGCGAGCAAAGCTTTACAAAGATTACCGCCTTGTAATGAAACGGATGATTCCAATATCAGATACCATGGGCTCAACTTTTAAGCAACTTAACGACGTTGGAATAAGACAAGTCAACGCCTTTGCTATTGCGCTAGTGGCAAAGGGTAACCGGATGGAAAACGTGATTGTCTTCACTGTGTTATTCGGACTCATAGTGGCTCTGGTTCTCGGATTCAAAATTGCTCGAAGTATTGCCTTGCCATTGGAGGAAGTGACGAAAAATATAGAAGCTATGGCTTCAGGAGATTTATCTAATCAAGTTGGTCGAGAAGACTTGGAGCGCGGTGATGAAATTGGTTCGCTTTCGCGCAGCTTTGAACGCATGGTAAGTTCAATCGGTGGCATCATAACTAAAGTCCAGAGTAGTGGTTTACAAGTTAACAGCACAGTAGTTGAACTTTCTGCAACTACGAAAGAACAGCAGGCAAACGCCGGAGAAATCTCCAGTACCACCACCGAAATCAGTGCAACTGCCAAAGAAATGAGTGCAACGAGCACAGAGCTGATGAAAACCGTGGATGAAGTGAATCATTCAGCGGAACAGTCCAGTTCGCTGGCAGGCGAAGGTAGGGCGGGGCTGGAGCGTATTGCCACTATTATGCGCGAAATTCTTGAAGCCTCCAAGGGGATTGCCAACCGGCTCGGAATTATTAATGAGAAAGCAACAAATATTAATGCTGTAGTAACTACTATTACAAAGGTGGCGGATCAAACCAATCTGCTTTCTTTAAATGCCGCCATCGAAGCTGAAAAAGCAGGTGAATACGGACGCGGATTTGCTGTTGTGGCCAGTGAAATCCGCCGTTTAGCAGATCAGACCGCTGCATCCACTAATGATATTGAACTGATGGTTAAGGAAATGGCCAGCGCGGTTAGTAGTGGAGTGATGGGAATGGACAAGTTTGCTGAAGAATTGCGACGGGGAGCGGGGGAAATAAACAAGGTTGGATCTCAACTTGACGAGGTTATTGCCGAGGTTCAGTCGCTCGCACCTGGGGTCGAAAGCGTCAATGAAGGAATGCGGGCACAAACCCAGGGTTCTCAGCAAATCAGTGAAGCGTTGGCGCAATTGGGCGAGGCAGCCCGTATCAGTGCGGAAAGTATTCGGGATATCGGCAACTCGGTTGAGCAACTAAAAGAGACTGCTGAAGTATTGAAAAATGGAATTTCTTCTTTTAAGGTTAATAACTGATGCTGTATTTGTTGTTAGATGCGGGAGCTGACACCTATGCCATCGAAAGCAGTTATGTTGAGCTTGTGGTCCCTTTTGCAGAACTTAAACAGGCACCTGGAGCACCACCAACGATCGCAGGAATTTTGAACTATCATGGTCGACCACTCGCCGTGGTGGACTGCGGTGAAATGCTGGCCGGAAGACCTTGCGCACCGCAAGCCGGAACCAGAATTGTTATCTGTCGGATTAAGCTGAACGGAACTGAACGTTTGATTGGGTTGTTGGGGGAAAATATTAACCGTACACACTCTTTTGAAGATGCCGACTTTCAACCACCATCAGTGCGGGCAAATCAGCCGAAATGTGCAGGGCCTGTTGCTGCCTGGAATGGACGATTGGTTCAGCGGATTGTCCCGGGAAAAATCATCCGGGCAGATGTAGTAGATACCTTGTTGGCAGGAGCAAAAAATGATCGGTGAAGCCGAAATGTTGAATGCCTTGAAGACTAATACCGGGTGTGATTTTGCTCAGGTTGGTGTGGTCTCACTCCGGGAAAAAATTCGTTTGATTCTTGCAGGCGACATTGATTCCGACATTATGTTACCCTCTGAACACGAGGAATGGGAAACATTGTTGCATGCCGTGCTGGTACCGGAAACTTGGTTTTTTCGTAACCCGGAGGCTTTTGATGCACTCGTTTCCCGGGCAAGAGAATACGGGTTTAACAAAAGACCATTGAGAATTCTTTCTTTACCGTGTGCTACGGGCGAAGAACCTTATTCAATAGCTATGACATTACTTGAAGCCGGGTGGTCTCCGGATCAGTTCCAGATCATCGGCGGTGATATTGGTAAAGAATTCTTACGAAAAGCCGTTGCTGGCAAGTATAGGCGTAATGCCTTTCGGGATTTTGACGAAGTACGGTACGGCCACTATTTTGAGTCAACACCAGACGGGCGTCGGCGATTACAGAAAAAAGTGCGCGATCTTGTATATTTTAAGCAGTTGAACTTGATTCGCGGAGATATTCCGAATGCCGACGTTGTATTTTGTCGTAACGCTTTGATCTATCTTGATCCAGAAAACCAGATTATCGCGCTCAAAAGAATTCATGCACTGCTCCCGGACGATGGGGCTCTCTTTCTCGGCCCTGTCGAACCGTCGATAGCGGTGCGGTGCGGGTTCGCAGTGCTGCCTTATCCCATGGCATTTGCGTGTTGTAAGGCGAATAATTCAGCAGTCAATCAATCTGCTACGTCAACGATAAAGTCAAGAAAAACAACCCGGTCAACTACAGTGGCGAGGAATCGCATGCGACAACGCCAACCGGTTAAACCAGCGGTTTTTTCTAAAACTACAATTACTTCGCCTTCAACATCTAATAACTATCCGCAGCAACAAGAATTGCCATCATTTGAAGAAATAAGGGAGTGGGCAGATCGTGGGGCATTAAGTGAAGCCGCGGAAATGCTGAACCAGCTTGCCGCCGCCGCTGAGCCAACTGCAGAAATTTACTGCTTGAGTGGAATCATTAATGAAGCTAATGATCGGCATGAAGTTGCTGAACAATTTTATCGCAAGGCTCTTTTTCTTAATCCTGAACATACCGAATCACTTTTGCATTTGAGCTTAATGCTCGAAGCTGCTGGTCGCCACACTACCGCCCGGGCATTTTATCAACGTTTAAAGCGACAACAAACAATATGAATATCCAATCGCAAAATCGTATATTGGAAGCACGCGATCGTGGGCGGTGGCGCGAGGAATTGGCCGCCCCCATAAGTGAAAAGCGTCGATTGTCAGCTAAAACCTTTGTGTTTCGCTGTGGTGATGAATGGTTCAGTATTGATCCGAATATAGTGGTTTCGGTTATGCCGATGTTGCCGGTGCATTCAATCCCAAATCGTTCGCATAGCTTGGCCGGAGTAGTGAATTTTCGCGGTGTAATTACTCTTTGTTTTTTACTGGACAAAGTATTGCAATCTGTGGCCGTTTCGGAAGTTGGAAGACCTATGCTGTTGGCCTTGAAATACAACAATTGGTTGGTTGCCTGTCGCGTAGAAGAAGTTTCTGGAATGATAGAGTATGACTCTTTTGAACTCAAAGCGCCGCCGGCAACGCTTGTTGGAGTTGCGGCTGGCCGCATTACAGGCTTGTTTTCTTTCGAAGGACGTAGCATTGCCTGCCTGAACGTCGAGAAACTGTTTGATCGTTTAAAGGATGAGGCGCGCTGACATGAATTCCAACGAACTATCGCTGACCGAACTCTTTGTCATTGAAAGCGAAACTCAGTGCCGAACACTCGCTGAAGAGTTGATAATGCTGGAAAATCAAGGGGCAACTCCGGAACGGCTTGAAACTCTGATGCGAGCGGCGCACTCTTTGAAAGGTGCCGCGAGAATTGTTAATTATAATCATACAGTGCAATTGGCACACGCTATGGAGGATATTTTTGTCGTAGCGCAGCAGCAAAAAAAAATTCCCAGTCGTGATAAAATTGATAATTTACTTGCGGCAACTGATCTCCTGAAACGAATTGGGGCTTCCGGGCAGGAACAAGACAATACTTTTAAAAAAGAAGCACATGCTTGTCTTGAATTGCTCAAACAGGCACCGCAAGGAGAATCGCCCATATCGGAGTCGGGGGAAAGAGAGACATCATCCGCTGAAGACAATAACTTAAATGCCCCTACCGGCAAAAGGCTTGATGCTGAAAGGCGAATGCTCCGGGTTAGCGCAGAAAATCTGAATCGACTTCTCGGGGGAGCAGCCGAGTTTCTCGTGGCGTCACGGCAGATGAGAGGATTCACCGATCGATTATGGAACGCTCACCGTCATCAGCGTCTTATGGCTACAGCGTTGGAGTCACTGATGGTTGCATACAACGCCGACACGGATGAAAACTTTCAACGTCTTCAATCCATGATCGAAAAGGGCGACCAGTTGCTTTGGGATGAAATTTTCGAAGCTGACCGGCTCGAGCGTAACGATACTCAACTGGCTGAAAGACTCTATGGCTTGGCTCTAAATTGTCGGATGCGCCCATTCGCAGACATCAGCGGTGGCTTACGACGTGCCGCACGAGATGCCGCACAACATCTTGGTCGGGCTGTTGAGGTTGAAATTGTTGGCGACGCTACCGAAGTGGATCGCGATCTGCTTGAAAAGCTTGAGTCACCATTAGGGCACTTGGTGCGTAACGCGGTGGAACACGGCATTGAACCGGCAGAATTTCGCCGGGCTAATCATAAAGCTGAAAGCGGCAAATTGCTTATAGAGGCATCGCATACTGCCGGATTTCTGATGATTCGAATTACCGATGATGGGCGGGGGGTGGATATTGAAGCACTTCGAGAGAAAATTACAGCACGAGGACTGGCTGATGCCGCATCCGTTGACCTGATGGATCAATCAGAACTGTTGGATTTCCTCTTTCTGCCAGGATTCTCTCTGAAAAAGTCAGTTTCTGAAATATCAGGGCGCGGTGTTGGTCTGGATGTGGTGCGTTCTCTTGCGGCTGAATCGCGCGGAACAGTACATGTCAGCACCAGCGATGGTGGTGGCACCAAATTCTCCCTGAGGTTTCCTGTGTCACTGTCAGTTATGCGCGTGTTGCTTTTCGAATTGGCAGGAGAAGCTTATGCGCTTCCTCTCGCACGAATAGAACGAGTCGTGCAGTGCCCGGCCAGTGCTGTTGAATCAGTTGAAGGACGACAATTTTTTCTCCACCAGGGAGAACGAATCGGCCTGGTGAATGGAGCAGAAGTAATAGGTAAAACTTCAGGCGACACACAACACAATGAAGCATATGCTTTGATTCTGGCTGATGACACAAAGCAGTTTGGTGTTACCGTTCAACGATTTATGGGCGAGGATAATGTGGTGATACAACCACTTGATCCACAACTGAAGCAAGTACATAATGTTGCGGCGGCAGCTCTGACAGAAAATGGCGATCCGTTATTATTGTTGGACGCTGATGATTTTCTGCTTTCAATAAAACGTATTAATCAAGCCGAGGAACATAAAACCATTATCTTCCGAGGCAAGGCCCAGACAGCTAATCGACAACGTGTTCTCGTGGTGGAAGATTCTCTTACGGTGCGGGAGCTCGAACGTAAATTGATAACCGCGCTGGGTTACGACGTAGATGTGGCGGTTGATGGTGCCGATGGCTGGTACGCTATTCGCAGCGGTGGTTATGCTGCAGTTGTTTCCGATATTGATATGCCTCGCATGGATGGAATCGAATTGACCAGACTGATTAAGACTGATTCGCGGCTACGGGATGTGCCGGTGATTATTGTTTCTTATAAGGATAGACAAGAAGATCGCAACCGCGGGCTTGATGCCGGAGCAGATTACTATTTGACTAAGGGTAGCTTTCAAGATGAAGGACTGGCGCGAGCATTGCGCGACGTGTTGGGTGAACCGGAGGTTGAATGAAAATAGGAATTGTCAACGACTCGCCGATGGCTCTTCGGGCTATTGCGCGAACACTTGAGACCAGTAGTGGGCATCAGGTGCTCTGGCTGGCGCGGAGCGGCGAGGAAGCCCTGAACTATTGCCTGAAGCAACTTCCCGAACTGGTACTTATGGATATGGTAATGCCGGGGCTGAACGGGGCAGAAACCACCCGACAAATTATCCACAAATGTCCAACCACCATTCTGGTGGTTACCGCTTCCGTTGAAGGCAATTGTGGACTGGCTTTTCAGGCTATGGGCGAGGGCGCGTTGGACGTGATTGCTACACCGCGACTGAACGAACCGCGGGAACAGGCCGCTTTCCTTAAGAAAATTAATCAAATCGCTACCTTGATTTCGACGACATCCGGAACAAAGTCAATTAGAATCCCAAAGACAACCGATTATCGGTATACCAATGCCGATAATCCAAACCGGCTGGTGATTATTGGCTGTTCAGCAGGAGGCCCCGCCGCAAGTGCCGAAATTTTACGCCATCTTCCCGGCGCATCGGGAGCCGCCGTGGTGATCCTACAGCATATTGATGCTGGCTTTGTAACGGAATTGGCTGGCTGGTTGGGGAATCAGAGTAAATGGCCAGTACGGGTGGCAAACGAAGGGGAGGTGTTGTTTCACGGAACAGTTTGGCTTGCCGGAGCCACTGGACATCTTCTGTTGGATAAAAACGCCCAGGCGCACTATAGTACCGAGCCATCACAACTTTCATTTCGTCCATCGATTGATGTATTGCTTAACAGTATTGCCGGCTGCTGGCAGGGAAATGTTATTGCCGTTATTTTGACCGGCATGGGGAATGATGGTGCTCAAGGATTACTCGCCCTGCGCAAACGCGGATTTGTTACTTTCGCCCAAGATCAACAAAGTTCCGCCATTTTCGGCATGCCTAAAGCCGCCGCCGAATGTGGCGCCGCCACCGAAGTGCTGTCTCTCCAGCAAATCACAGCAAGAATTACCGAATGGATTGAAAAAGGATAATAATTATGGAACCAAAAAAAATCCGCAATAACCACAACGATCCCTACATCATCATGCTGGTGGATGACCAGACTATTATTGCCGAAGCAGTTAAACGCATGTTGCAATCGCAACCGGACTTTGAGTTTCACTATTGCGCGGAAGGAGCCAAGGCATTGCAAACTGCTATCAAACTGAAACCACTGGTGATTCTACAGGATTTGATAATGCCCGATGTTGATGGGCTTGAGCTGCTTAAAGCTTATCGTCAACATCCTGAAATCAAAGACACCCCGGTTGCGGTCCTTTCTGTAAAAGATAACCCGGAGGTAAAAAAGGAGGCATTTGAGTTAGGGGCCCACGATTATATTGTAAAACTACCCGCCCAGAGTGAATTTATAGCCCGGGTTCGACACCATGCCCAAGCATGCGAGGCGGGGCGAAGATTATCGGAAGCCATGCGTGCTTTACGGGAGAGTCAAAAACAAACGCAGCAACGCAATATCGAGCTGGAAAAAATCAATGAACAAAAAAACCGGATTCTCGGCGTTGCAGCGCACGACTTGCGTAATCCACTCGGAAATATATTTAATTTTAGCGAATTTTTAATTGAGGAGGCATTTGCCGATATCCGTCCCGAACATCAGGAAATGGTTTCATATATTCGTGACCTAAGTGAGTTCACGCTGAAAATGGTAGAGGATTTGCTTGATGTCAGCACCATCGAATCGGGTGCACTTCAACTCCACAAAGAACAAATTAATTTGAAGACATTTCTCAAGCGCAATGTTGAACTCAACTCATTGTTGGCCCAGAAAAAGAAAATTAATCTAAAATTGGAAACGGCATCGGATTTGCCATTAATTTATGCTGATCCGGGGAAGATTATTCAGGTGCTCAATAACCTGATTGGTAATGCCGTCAAATACTCTTACCCGGAAACAACAGTTAGAGTTATTGCTGAAGATCAGGGCAATGACAAAATACGTATCGCCGTAGTTGATCAGGGGCAAGGTATTCCTGAATCCGATTTGCACAAGTTGTTTCACCCATTCGGACGTGCCAACGTCAAAGCCACCGGAGGAGAACAGAGTACCGGATTGGGGCTGGCGATTGCTCGCAAAATTATTGAGGGTCATCAGGGTAAAATAAGTGTTTCCAGCCAATCTGGTGACGGTTCTACTTTTTATTTTACTCTTCCGATCCATTCCGCTGACAGAGAATAAACTCGAACAAAAATTGATGGATTAAAAAATTATAAACCGTTTTCAGTTGCGGTCAAGCGGACTGAACACCCTGCGCAATCCCTCTCCGGTAAAATTGAAGGCGCATACGGAAATAAACAGCGCCAGTCCCGGCCATAAAAGCAGATGCCAATAGGCGAAAGGATCGGAGAATGCCTGACGTAACATTGCGCCCCAGCTGGCAGTGGGAGTTTCCACCCCAAAACCGAGAAAACTTAACGAACTTTCAGAAATGATTGCGCCGGCAATACCGAAAGTAAATGAAATCAAAATCACCCCCGAAACGTTTGGCAGCAAATGAACCAGCATAATCCGCCACACCGGTAGCCCGGCTGCCTCACAACTGCTGATGTAGGGTAATGCTCGCTGTTTCAACGTTTCACCACGCACCAGCCGACACAACCCGATCCAGCCAAATAGCCCCAGCACCAGAATTACCAACAGAATCGACTGCTCAAATTTCTGTTCCTTTAACATTGCCATTAATATCAGCAACAACAGAAAAGTGGGAAAACATAAAATTATTTCCACAATACGCATTATTACCAAATCAAACCAGCCGCCAAAGTAACCGGCACACAAACCGATTACGGTTCCGATAACCAAAGCGATACCCGTGGCAAACAACCCGACCGACAGCGACACCCGCGCCCCGTATAACATTCGGGACAATACGTCGCGCCCGACTTCATCTGTTCCCAGCAAATGCTGCAGCGACGGTTTTTCGTAGGGTATTCCGATCTGAGAATAAGGGCCATATTTTATCGGCGCATAAATTGCAAAAGCACCCCGTTCTATTTGTTCCTGTCGCCAGTCAGTTCGGTCCATGCGCGGCGATGTGAACCAGAACGGCAACAGCAAAGCAACAGCGATGATACCCAAAAACAACCAATAAATGCGGTGTTTCAGCCATAGTCGCAGGAAAACGGCAAGGGGCAACAGCAGCAAAAAATAATTAAAACATTTTTCGATCGTGGTTTCGGTGGTGTCGGGAGCAAAAATGTAGCGCAAAAACGGAAAACTTACCCCATGGTCGTCAATAAATAAAAAAGGACGTTCATTTGCCAATAATGGTGCAGCCAGAGCCAGAAATGCTATCACTACAATCCCGCCGAGTCCGATCAGAGCAGGCAGGTCGCTCTTAAATTTGTCCCATGCTTGTCTGCGGAACGAATAGTTGTCAGTTGCTTTGTTGTGAATATCACTCATACATCTGTCTTTCCACTTTACGCGGATTATTGCATTGCGGATACCAAAAATTTATCCATTGTTTTGACTTGAGCCTTGCACCCCTTGAACATATTGAAAATATTCATCAAGTCAAGCCGGGGGGCGCACAAAGACGGAACTTTTTCCTCATCGGTTTAACCCCTCAATCAATCCTAAACAATAAAAAACCTTTGTGTTATTTGTGCCTCGGTGTGAGACAATTCCCTTTTCCTGATTGCTGCGTTGCTAATGGGAGGGAAAATTATCACACGGAGGCGCAGGGGCGCAGATACAATGCCACAGAAAAGTATCTGTGTCCGTCTGCGTCATCTGCGGATAAATCAGAAGTTCAGCGATGTGCAGGAGAATTCATCCACAGATTGCGCAGATTTCCGCAGATACAATGTCCCGAAGGTCTTCGATAACATCCCAGCAATAGCCGGATATGGATATGGATATGGATATGGAACTTGAGCGATAGCAACAAGTTATTCGGAAAAATGTTAACTTGTAACTCTCCCAAATTACCATATATTCCTTGATTAAGCCAAAAAGAGATGCAACCTCTGAATAATATCTGTAAACTATTCAATAACTCGTTCGATCTAACTCAAAACAGGAGATTAAAAATGAAATGGAAAACAGATGATGGAGGAT
>JAGYNC010000389.1 GCA_018400135.1 Victivallaceae bacterium | reverse complement strand
ACAGCGCCGGTTGCTGATCGGTTTCAGCGGTGGAGCGGACAGCACCGCGTTACTGCTCGCGGCGCGGCAAGCAGCGCTCGCGCTTCACCGGGAGCTAACCGCGGTACACTTTGAACACGGCATCCGTGGTGAGGCAAGTCTGGCGGACGCGGCTTGGTGTCAACAACTCTGTTCGGAATTAAATATCGATTTCAATCTCATCAGTCTGCATATTCCAAAACAGCTTAAACACGGCACGAATATCGAGGAGACAGCGCGGCAACAACGCCTTATCCACTGGCAGAAGTTAGCCAAAGATTTACCAAACAGTGCGGTTCTGCTGGGACATCACAATGATGACCGTATCGAAAATATGTTGTTGCGCCTTTGCCGCGGCTCAAACGTGTCGGGTCTTACCGGACTGCGAATGGTCGCTGAAATTAACAGGATTACCTTTATTCGCCCACTGCTCCCGTTTTCCAAAACGGAGATTTTGGCCTACTTAAAAGTAAACGGATTGGAATACCGCTTCGACCACACCAATCAAGATAATTCATTCAGCAGAAACTTTATCCGCAACCAGATTCTTCCCGAAATTTACGCTGCTATCCCGGCAGCCAAAAAGGGTGTCGTCCACGCCATTGACGCGCTGGAAGACGATGCTCTCATGCTGGAACAACTGGCAGCCGCCAAATACCGAAAAATCAGCAAAATGCCAGGCGTTCCTGTCTCGTTCTGGCAAAAACTCCCTCCTGCCCTGCTGGTCAGGGTACTGCGACTCTGGCTGACCGAGACCATCGGCACCGAACACATTCCCAACCACAACCTGATTAAACGTTTTACATCAGAACTGCATTCCGGAAAAACCCACAGCACAACTCTACCCGTAAATACTGAATTTAACATCGAAATCCATGACGGCAATTGCCAGGTTTGCGCCGCCGATAACAAGCCCGTCCAGATCAACCCCATGCGCTGGCATTGGCAGAAACAACCCACGATCCGGTTTCAGAACATGACTTTCACCGCAAAAATTATTGACCACAAACCGTCACATTTCCCGCGTTCCCCGGATCACGCCTGGTTTGATGCCGCACTGTTGCCACAAGAACTTTGGCTGTCCGTGAAACAACCTGGAGACCGGATGATCTGCTTTGGCTCAACCTCACCGGTAAAGGTGAAAAAAATTGTTACTGATGCCAAACTGACGGCAACCCGGAAAAAATCTGTTGCTGTCGTAAAAACCGCTGCCGACGAAATCATCTGGTTGCCGGGGATTAAAAACTCGGCCTTCGCGCCGGTTACCAACGCCACTACCGAAATCGTGTTCCTCACAACCAACGAAGAGGCATCGACATAATCCGGGAAGCGTGGTGGTTTTGACCGGATAACAGGATCAAACAGGATGGGAGGTGGAATAAAGAGTGCAAAATGCAAAATTAGGGAATAGGGTGGAGTGTGAAACCACTAATCTACACTAATCTGACACTAATGA
>JAGYNC010000388.1 GCA_018400135.1 Victivallaceae bacterium | reverse complement strand
GATCGGGAAGGGAAAAATCGTTCTTCTTGCCACTTATTTCACCCAGAATGACAATCCAAATGAACTTGGCAACACGTCTGAACTCTTCAAAAAGATTATTTCGGAAAACGCGGTTGCCCCGGCAATTGCCACCGACAATAAAAATGTGAAAGCCACAATTTTGAAAAATGACGAGACAAGTATTGTTTTTCTCCTGAACCAGGACAAGCGTTCACATGAGGTATGCACAACGTTGCGTGATACGTTATCCGGAAAACTCCGTGATATTCGCGGAAACGAAATGGTTGAACTGAAAAATGGACGTTTCACAACACTTGTTGACACCAAAAGGGCGCGTGTATTCATGCTTGACAGATAATGCGGAAACGGATATGCACAAACAAAACATGTTAATCAAACCAACACACATGCCCAACTGGGTTCGCTATACACTGCGGCTTCTGGGGACGATGGTGGCGCTTTTTCTTTTGCTGTTGCTTTTCGCGCGGGGCTTGCGTCGGAATGTGATCGACAAATCCGATGTGGAACCGATCGATCCGGTGGTGGCGGCGGAGTATGAGACGTTGCGCAATCCGGTGTTGGACTTCGAAAATGCGCCGGATTTCTGGGTGGATGTTGATTATTCCGAGGGCAGTGATGCGCCCTGGTGGCCGAAAAGGGAAAGTCCCATGCTTGCCGATCTGGTCACAGAAGGCAAGCTGCCACCGGTGTCGGAGCGGGTCGGCCCGGAGCCGGTGGTGTACCGCGGGTTCGCGGGCATTGGCCAGTACGGCGGCGACTGGTGGCGGCTGGCCGAGGATATCGATTCGGTACGCGTAGCAATGCAATACGAATTGAGTGGCACTCAGTTGGTGCGCCATTCCCCCTACGGTCTTCCCTATCGCCCCCACTTGGCTAAAAAGATCGAGCATAATGAAGACTACAGTGTCTGGACCGTGCATTTGCGGCATGGTGTGAAGTGGTCGGACGGCGTTTCGTTCACGGCCGAGGATATCGTCTGGCGGTGGGAGAACGTCGACAAAAATCCCGATGTCGGTTTTATCGGCGGCGACTTGAAGGTCAATGGTAAACCCGGCGAAATCGAAAAAGTCGACACCTATACTTTACGGTATATTTTCCCGGCGCCGAATCCCGGCTGGCTGGAAACAGTTGCCTGGGCCGGTGGCGCTGCCAGCGGCCCCAATCCCAAGCACTATATGAAGCAGTTTCATCCGACGCAGGGGGATCAGCAATTGATAAATTCCCTCTGCAAAGCGGAAATGCTTACCCCCAAGGCACTGTTTCAGAGAATGAATCATCCTCTGAACCCGCAACGCCCCAGACTCGGTCCCTGGCTGTTCCGCACCCATACCTCGAACGGTCCCTGGACGGCCGTGCGCAATCCCTACTATTTTGCTGTGGACGAGGCCGGCAATCAATTGCCCTATCTTGATCGAATCGTCTTTCGCCAGGTGAGCAACGAGCTGCAGTCCAAAGCGGTTATCGACGGTCTCACTTCCTTGGCACCTGCCCCGCCCGG
>JAGYNC010000387.1 GCA_018400135.1 Victivallaceae bacterium | reverse complement strand
CTCCAAAGGAAAGAGTGAGGCCTTACGGATAATTCACGCTTTATCTCTTTCCAGGCAGCAATAAGGCGTTCTGCAGTTTTCACGGAAACCCGATTTGAACGTGGAGTAGTTTCATAACCGCCTCGACCATAATTATTTATCATTGGGATATAACCACCAGGATTTTTGATGCTTCCGGTACCGTTGGCATGTGAAACCACCATTGCCATGAATTCCGGAAAAATCTCTTTTTTAATTTTTATTCCGATTTCCACAAACGGTTCGCAGGGTAGAGAAACAATGCAACATTTCCCCATAAACACACCAACAAGATTAAATTTCACAGTTGATGTGTTATTTGCCATGTCAACTAAAGCTTTAGCAAAATACTTCAGCACCTTAGGTTTTTTCTGAGCCAAATCTTCAGAGGTCAAATTTGCACCGCTCCCAATAGCAGGAATGTCTTTGTAGCGTTCCAAAATCTGGTTGGCCTCGGTTAATTCTTCTTCACTGATTTCACGAGCTCCACTCTCAACATATGTCTGATGAACGACTAACTTGAAATCGTCAATCACCGACGACTCGCCAAGCGCCGCAGCCACAGTTTCGGCATAACCGGTGCCTATCCGCTCAGCTTCAGCATAAGATGTTTGGTTGATGTCGGAACTAGTATCAAAATGGTTGATATTGCCGGCGCAACCGATCAAAGGCATGACCAACGAATCGTTGCCGACAACCTTTTGCATTTGCCGCACAAAAAAGCCTGCCCAATCACCAGATACATTGCTCCCGCCGATAGTATCAGTATGGTTAACAATGTTGGCAATGATAGCCTGCCACTTTCCCTCTTTCTTGATTGCAATCAACGGAATCTCGTAATCGGCATCACCTTCAGGCCGGTCAATATCCGGATTGAATTTGCCGGGATTGGTCACCACCGTCCCATCCTTCATCCAATATCGGCGATTGAAACAGAACCGGTTATCACTAGTCATGCCGCCATAGAGTTCGCCAGGCTGCATGTTCGATAATGCTTCGCGTAATGCGGTTGTAGCCTGTTTCACCACAAAAGGGATATAATCCGGATGTCCACCGGGACGCGACAACCTAACTTCAGGCGCGGTGTGAGTATGAGTCGCGGTAACAATCATATTGTGCGGGGTCAACTCTTTGATGTCCCCCACGGCTTGGTAAAATTCCCGAGCCAGCTCCTGAGAGACTGTTACCAGATCAAATTGAACCAGAGCAAAAAATTGTTCCGCCTGGCGCAATACCAGTACCCTAACTTCCAGATCGTCAAGAACTTTATCCCACATCCGCGTATTGAAATAACCGGCAAGTGAAATCGGTATTTGCGGATTAATGTTACGTCTGGCGATACCATAAAACAGCATCTTATTCATCACTTTAATCCTTCTATACTAATGATAAATTTAGAAATATGAAGCGTATAAAGAATCTACATCCCTACGGTTAATTTACAAGAAACCGGCGAGAATAATTTACATTTTGCCTGAACTGAAGTAATCGCTCACTCTTTGGGTGGGGTC
>JAGYNC010000386.1 GCA_018400135.1 Victivallaceae bacterium | reverse complement strand
TCGTTGCCAGCCGCAATTTCGTGAAATTTTTTCCAAGGAGTGGAATACCGACCCGGAGACTGGACGATTTCTGTATGACGAACCGATTGGAAATGTGGCGTCCCGTCCGCTCGGGACGCCGTTTGAAGGAACATCGTACGCCTATCGGCATAAAAATGTCTTGTTCGTTACCGTCGATGTTTTCCATCAGGAAGACCCGTCAAAGGTAATCGGCGAGACGGGAACGGTTACGGGAACCGTTGTCGGGAAGCACCTTGAATGGCTCGATGCGGTTTTGGCCGAGGCTCGCAAAGACGAGTCCATCAAGCATATTTTCGTGCAAGGTCATCTGCCGGTCATCTATCCCGTCCGAAAGGTCAGCAGTTCCGGAATGCTGATGGATGACCGGCAAAACTCGGAATTCTGGCGGACTCTTCGCACGCACAACGTGGATATCTATTTTGCTGGCGAGGTGCATGCCAACACCGTCACTAAAGATTCACAGTCCGGCCTGTTGCAGATTGTCAGCCGTGGAAATTTCTTCGACAATTTTCTGACTGTCGATGTGCAGGATGAGCAGATCGACATCACGTTGTACGATCAAACCGGAGAAAAGGCATCGGATGGGCAGTACCGAACAATCGGATCACTGTGGATTGACAAGTCGGGCGCGGCTACAAGAATAGACGGATCCGGGGACCTCTCACTTTTTGACCCGGAAGCCCGCCTTGTCCATTTTGATTTTGAAGAGATGCATTCGCTTACTGAGCGCCCTATCGCCAATATGCCGACATGGCGGAAACAGGAGACCGAGGTGCTGGGAGTGCGTTGTGATTCGGTCTTTTTGAACACCGGAGCCCTCGGTGAGCAGTATAATGCGCTTGCAGCCAATATAGAGAGGGTGGATTCCCGTTTCGGGCAGGCCGGACTTTTCAATGAAAGCAGTCGCATGGCGGTTTGGGCCATGGGGCCGTTTCAGGCCGGTCATGCGCTTTCCTGTTCGCTGTGGTTCAAAACACAATTATCGGGAAATACCGTGTTAATCAACACCGCTTCGATTTGGAGAAAAGGTGCCGGGTTTTTTAATCTGCATTTGAACAACGGGGTTCCGGAGGTTTAGATTTCATTAAACGAGGCACTGATCGCGCAGAATGTCCGTCTGAACGATGGCCAATGGCACCATCTCTCCGCCGTCATGCCGCACGATAACTGTCGCCTGTCCGATGTCCGCATCTTCGTAGACGGAAAAGAGGTGAAAACCCGTCTGAGTGGGTCAGATAGGCCGGTTTATCTCCATCAGGCAATTCAAATTAGCTTTGGCTCTCTTGCGAATAGCCTGTCTTGCTATAACGCCTTGGATGTTCATCCTTTCGAAGGAGAAATGGATGAGATTTCCATATGGGCCCGGCCACTGGATGATAAGGAAACATCTGCGCTTGCCGAGCAGTAATCAGGCGTTAAATTTTCGTACTACTAAGCGGGTGCATTTTTTGCCACGAAAGAACACAAGGAAAACAGAGCCATCCACCGGTTTTTTTGGGCAAGTTCTTGTAG
>JAGYNC010000385.1 GCA_018400135.1 Victivallaceae bacterium | reverse complement strand
CGCGGCAATATGGTGCCAGTTTATAAAGAATATCTGGCCGATATGGATACGCCGGTTTCGGTGTTGAGTCGTTTTGTTGACGACAATAATGTATTTCTGCTGGAAAGTGTGGAGGGCGGCGAAAACTGGGGACGTTACTCATTTATCGGCGTCAATCCCTATGCGGTATTTAAGGTGGAAAAGGGGGTTCCTTATTTCTGCAGGAATGGCAAAGCTGCCGCGCTTCCGGTTGGCGCGGACGGCCCGTTCACGGCATTGCGACAGATTGTTGATCGCAATCGGGTGGTGGAAATTCCAGAACTGCCGCGTTTCTTTGCCGGCGCTATTGGTTATATCGGTTACAATACGGTGTGGGAATTCGAGCGTTTGCCGGAACTCAAGCGTCCGTTGTCGGGGCCAACTTCATGTTTAATGCTTACCGATGAGATGATTGTTTTCGACAATGTCCGGCACAGCATTAAGATTGTGTGCTGCGCGCGTCTGGATGAATTCGCAAATACCCGGGAAGCGTACAATTATGCCTGCAACCGTATCCTTGCATTGGAAGCGATAATGAAAAAACCGGTACAGATTAATGATAAAAAACCGACACAGCCATTTGATTCGAATACGCTGAATTCAAATATGAGTCAGGAAGAATTCTGCAATATGGTTGCACGCGCAAAAAAAATGATAGAGGAAGGGGAAATAATCCAGACGGTGTTGTCACAGCGTTTTTCGACACCATTGACGGTTCATCCGTTGCAACTCTACCGGGCATTGCGTTTGATCAATCCATCGCCCTACATGTTTTTTCTCAAATTCGGCAGTGAAAACAAAATGTTGATCGGTTCGTCCCCTGAAGTTATGGCACGCAAAAACGGTTCCCGCGCGATGTTGCGACCAATTGCCGGAACGCGTCCCCGCGGTGATACGGAACAAACAGATCGGGTGCTGGCAGATGAGTTGCTACGCGATGAGAAAGAGCGGGCGGAGCACCTGATGTTGGTTGATTTGGGGCGTAATGATTTGGGACGCGTTGCCACGCCCGCCAGTGTTCAGGTCAAGGACTTTATGACTATAGAAAAATATTCACACGTTATGCATCTGGTTTCCAACGTTGAAGCTGAAATGCGTCACGGTTGCGATAATTTTGACTTACTGCGTGCATCATTTCCCGCCGGCACACTTAGTGGCGCGCCGAAAATCCGGGCTATGGAGATTATTAACGAACTTGAACCCGAACCGCGCGATGCCTATGGCGGGGCTGTCGGTTACATCGGTTTCAACGGCAATATGGATATGGCGATTACTATTCGCACTTTTGAAATTGACGATGAGGTGGTTTCCGTTCAGGCCGGGGCAGGGATCGTTTACGACTCCGACCCGGAAACCGAATATAAGGAAACCCGGCACAAGGCGCAGGCGTTGTTCAAGGCATTAAAGCTGGCCGCCGATGGTCTGGAACTTTGAGTGATAGAGTATAAATCCACAATCCGGGAGAGAGTGAGACATGATCCAACGTAAGGCCTCACTCTTTCCTTTGGTGCGGGGTCAATACTA
>JAGYNC010000384.1 GCA_018400135.1 Victivallaceae bacterium | reverse complement strand
CGCCTCGACCCCACCCCACCCAAAGAGTGAGCGATTACATTTTTTGATTTGACAGTTTAGATTTGCTAAATTATTTTCTCAACGTTTTGAAGATCGGAGGGAAGTGCATACTTCCTTAAGAACCCGGATTTTGTCGCGGTGTTTCTTTTTAATTCAGAAATCTGTTTAGTGTCTTTGTTTTTTGTTTCTATCATTGCCGCGGCAATAGTGTCGGGATAGCGATAAATTTTTCCTTCGTAATTCCTCAGGAGCAGGAAATTGTCGTCGCGGCCGGCAACGTAATCCGGAAGCAGCGGTATTTTTCCGCCGCTGCCGGGGGCATCGATCACATAATGCGGCACTGCGTAACCGCTGGTGAATCCGCGCAGTCCCTGGATAATCTCCAGTCCCTTGCTCACCGGCGTGCGAAAATGCGATGAACCGGAAATGGGGTCGCATTGATAGATATAGTAGGGCTTGACGCGCATCCTGAGCAATCCCTGCATCAGCTGCTTCATGGTCTGGATATTATCGTTTATTCCGGACAGCAGAACCGTTTGACTTCCCAGCGGGATGCCGGCATTGGCCAAACGTTCACAGGCACGCCGGGTTTCAGGAGTTAATTCGCTTGGATGGGTGAAATGAAGACTCATCCACAATGGATGATAGCGTTTAAGCATACGCGTCAATGCCGGAGTAATACGTTGCGGCAGTACTGCCGGGGTTTTGGTTCCGATACGGATAAAATCGAGGTGGGGGATGCGCCTCAACCGCGACAACAACCATTCGATTTTATCATCGGACAATGTCAATGGGTCGCCGCCGGAAATCAATACGTCGCGCACCGTCGGCGTGGTTTCAATGTAGGCGATTGCCCGTTCCCATTGCGCCTTTTCGTAGCCTGGTTTGCCGCAATTGCCGACGATCCGGGAACGCGTACAGTAGCGGCAGTAGGTGGCACAAAACCCGGTTGCCAAGAACAACACTCGATCGGGATAACGATGAACTAGACCGGGTACCGGACTGTATGCGTCCTCTCCGAGCGGGTCATCCGTTTCCCCCGGAACGCTGGTCAGTTCAGCGCGGTCCGGCACGACAGAACGGCGCAACGGCTGAACTGGATCAAGGGGATTGAGTAATCCGGCGTAGTAAGGAGTGATATTCAGCGGCAACGCCGCTCCCCAACCTTCGATCGCCAGCCGTTCATTCTCCGAAAGATCAAGCATTCGCGACAATGTTTCGCCATTGGTTATGCGATGTTGCAGTTGCCAGCACCAATCATGCCACTCGGAATGGCGCGCCGTCGGGAAAAATTGCTTCCGGAATACCGAATTCCAGGAGGAGTCCCGAGTCGCGCCAACCTGAGTAATGGCTCTGCTGGTCTCGTCATTGATGATTTCTGGAGAATCAAAAATCATGGTTGGTGTAGGGGTGAAAGACGGCGAAGTTTCGATGCCGGAAAGACCAGACAATCCGGCATTGGTTTCCGGAGGTTCGGCATCTTTTTCACTGATAGCGGCGGTTACGATTTCCTTGCAGATATGGGTTTTCATTTTATTACGCCAATATCCATGATTCCTAGTTCTAGT
>JAGYNC010000383.1 GCA_018400135.1 Victivallaceae bacterium | reverse complement strand
CTGGGATGGAGCGCCAAACGGGAAGATTTATAAATATGATGTTTTCATCGCTAAAAATTATCTTTCTGAATTTGAGCTTGGTCAGATGCAAAGGATCGTTTCGGCTTATTTGGATATGGCCGAAATGCAGGCCATGCGGAAAATACCTATGACCATGGCGGATTGGGAAGATCGTCTGAAAGGCTTCCTGAAACTTTGGGACCGGGAAATACTTCAAGACGCGGGCCGGGTTACAGCGGAAATTGCCAAAGCTCACGCGGAAAGTGAATTTGAAAAGTACCGGATAACCCAGGATCGACTTTTTGAGAGCGATTTTGACAAAGAGATAAAGAAGCTTATTGACAATAAAGGGGAGTAGTATGCCGGACTTCGTAAAAGTAAATTATCATCAGACCGGGCAAAGCACCAGTACCAATGAGTTTGGTATGCGTGAGATGCAGGAACGCGCTTATGAAGCCAGAGACGCGCGGTATTTATTATTGAAAGCCCCGCCCGCCTCGGGAAAGTCCCGCGCTTTGATGTTTATAGCCTTGGACAAGCTGATCAATCAGGGAATAAAAAAAGTAATTGTGGCAGTACCAGAACGATCCATTGGTAATTCGTTTCGAGCGACCAAACTCAAGGCACACGGTTTCTTCGCGGACTGGGAACTCAATCCCAAATACAATTTATGTACGCCTGGAGCCGAGGGCAGCAGAAGCAAAGTTCATACTTTCAAGAAATTCCTGGATAACGATGAGAAAATATTGATCTGCACGCACGCGACATTGCGCTTTGCTTTTGAAGAACTGGAAGATGAGAAATTCAATGATACGCTGTTGGCTATTGACGAATTTCATCATGTTTCCGCTGATGTCAACAGTATTCTTGGCGAACTGCTGCGTTCTGTAATGGCTAACTCAAACGTGCATATAGCGGCAATGACCGGCTCGTATTTCAGAGGAGACAGCGTACCGATTTTGGAACCCGGGGACGAATCTAAATTTACCAAAGTAACTTACAATTACTACGAACAGCTCAACGGTTATAATTACCTGAAGTCTCTGGGTATAGGTTATCATTTTTATCAGGGTAAATACACGTCGGCTATTATGGAAATACTCGATACTGACAAAAAGACTATCCTGCATATTCCAAACGTAAACTCCGGCGAATCCACCAAAGAAAAACATAATGAAGTCGGCTTTATCCTTGACTCTATCGGAGAAGTAGAACAGCAAGACCCGGAAACCGGGGTTATTCATGTAAGACGGCATGAAAACGGCAAGATGCTGAAAGTTGCTGATCTGGTGGAAGACAATCAGGCTGACCGCGACCGTATTGTGAACTACCTGCGGCATATGGAAGATGTTGACGATATGGATTTGATAATCGCCTTGGGAATGGCCAAAGAAGGCTTTGACTGGCCTTTTTGCGAACACGCCCTGACTGTAGGCTATCGGGGTTCGCTGACGGAAATTATTCAGATCATCGGCAGAACCACTCGCGACAGCAGCAATAAAACTCATGCGCAGTTTACCAACCTCATAGCTCAGCCGGACGTTGCCGACGATGAAGTAAAGCTGTCAGTGAACAATATGCTTCAGCACTCGTTACCTTGAGGGGGGAGGCAAAAAAAACATTCGCAACTAGAAATCCCTC
>JAGYNC010000382.1 GCA_018400135.1 Victivallaceae bacterium | reverse complement strand
CCTCCCCGTTTTTCGTCTCTTTCGGTTGACGAGCGAGATCAGTTGACGATTGGGGCCGCCGTTCTCGTCACCGTTATACTCTATTTAGAACCTTTTCGGGAAGGTTTGAGACCGTGCTCGAAAAGCTCGAAAAGTTCGGAGAAAGAAGAAATTGCGTTATCAAAAGTTTCGTCACGCAACTGCCCAAATCCATAACGGGCGAAACAACTTTTCATTCCGGCTCGGCGGGCGGTTGCCATATCGGTATAATTGTCGCCCACCATCCAACTTGCTGCTGCTTCGGAATTAGTCAATGAAAGAAGATACGAGGCCGCATCGGGTTCCGGCTTTAAAGGGAAACCGCTGTCGGCGCCGATAAGCTCAACGAAATAGTGGTACAAGCCGAAATGTTTGAGAATTTCCCGGCAGTGCAAAGATGGTTTGTTGGTGATTACTGCAAGCGGCCATCCCGCTGAAGCCAGCCATGGAACAACCGTTGCCACTCCGGGGTAGAGGGCAGTTTTGTCCAGCATTTTACGCTGATAATGTTGTTTAAACGTAAGTAGCGCTGTTTCTACGTCAACAGCCGATCCACTCAAAGCCCTTTCCAGCAATTTCCTGGCGCCATTACCGACAAAAGAAGTAATTGTTTCAAGTGAGAGCAGATCAAGGTTAAAATCGCGCCGTGTCAAGTTTACCGCATCCGCAAGATCCTCACGCGAATCGACCAATGTGCCATCCAAATCAAAAATTATACACCCGCGTGAAATACTCACCATATTTGTTTCCTTTTATCCTTATATTACTCGATCAGGTTGAAAATTTATGTGTTTGTTCATAAGGGTTTTGGTAACAACAACGCGGCAGTCTCGCCACGAACCGCCAGATGGCCATGGCAAAGCGCCAATGCTAATGCATCGGTGGCATCCAACGGAATTTTGGTTATTTCGACACCAAACTCAGCCGCCATCATGGCGGCGATTTGTTCCTTTGAAGCGCTACCTGATCCGACAACGGCTTTTTTAGCCTTGCGTGGCGCATAAGGATAAACAGGGATACCGGCCTGTGCCAGTGTCATCAAAATCGCGCCACGAGCCATGCCGAGAATAATAGCAGTTCCGGCATTCTTGCCCATGAACGGTTCCTCTATTGAAGCCGCCTCCGGCTCAAAGCTCCTGATCAATTCATGAATGCCGCCGGCGAGACGGCGCAGGCATTCCGAATGCGGCATGCTGGCCGTGTTGCGGATAATTCCACAATCGATAACGGAAAATAATCCGGCTGTACGAACATCAATAACCGCGTAACCGGTACAACGGATAGCTGGATCTATTCCGAGAACAATCATTCGTCTTCCAGTTGTTCGGCAATGGCGTCAGCAATAGCGAAATTGGCGGTAACAGCCTGAACATCATCCAGGTCTTCGAGTTTATCGATCATTCGCAACACTTGTCGCGCGATATTGAGTTCATCAAGTTCAACCATTGTTTCCGGCCTACGCACAATACCTGCCTCAGCAACAGCAACATTGGCATTTTTCAACACGTCAGCGATAGCTTCAAATGATTCTGGATCAGCCCATATTTCAGCCATTCCTTCGTCGACGTCAATTTCCTCCGCGCCGACGTCCATAGTTATTTCCATCAGCTTTTCCTCATCCACAT
>JAGYNC010000381.1 GCA_018400135.1 Victivallaceae bacterium | reverse complement strand
ACGGTGGTGATGAAACAACGGGGTTCACTGAATATTTCCCCCTTTCCTTAGTATATAATTTATACTTTTCATGTTCATTTTTAGGAGCTCAAAAATCGTGGGAACATTCGAAGAAAACCTTGAAGATTTTGTCAATTCGCGTTTCGGAATATTTGTCCATTATGGTCTTTATTCGATAATTGGTCGCGGCGAATGGATACTGAACAAAGAACAAATCCCCGTTGGTGAATATAAGCAACTGGCCGACCGTTTCACAGCGGATCAATTTGATGCCGAAGACCTGGTGAACTTAGTGAAGCGCTCCGGCGCACGCTACCTGACCTTTACAACAATGCACCACGACGGTTTTGCGCTTTATGACTCCGAAATAAACCCTTTCAACACCGTCAATACGGCCTGTGGACGCGACCTTGTGGAAGAGACGGTAGAAGCCTGCAGGCGGCACGGCATACGGGTTCATCTCTATCATAGCCTTAACCACTGGACAGCCTCCCCGGATGGGGTGGACGCCCTGGAGGATGAAACGGCGCACAAAGAATTTGTTGACAACACCCATGCAAGAGTTGAAGAACTGGTAAAGAAATTCAACCCTATCGACTGTCTCTGGTATGATGGCAGTTGGCCGTTCAACTCCGTCGGCTGGAAGTCGGAAAAAATGAATGAGATGGTTCGCCAGATACAACCGCATATTTTGATAAACGGTCGCAACAATTTGCCCGGTGATTTTGCCACCCCGGAACAGCATTTGAGTCCACCCTCACCCTGGCGTCCCTGGGAAGCCTGCATTACCCATAACAGAAGCTGGGGATATCACAGAGGCGATCATCAGTTTAAACCCACATTCCAGGTTATAGACATGCTGACACAGGTGGCTTGCAATAACGGGAATCTGTTGTTCAACATAGGGCCTGACGGAAAAGGACGCATCCCCGAACCTACTCGTCGCACTTTGGAAGAGGTTGGGGATTGGCTTGAAATTAATGATGAGGCTTTTCGCGACATGGAACCATTTGGATTCAATTATTATAAACGGTTCGATATGCGCGGTGATTTCATGCACAACGGCCGATTTACCACCAGCGGCAATATTCTGTATTTACATCTGCACAAATGGCCCGGCCCAGGTTTTTCACTCGGTGGGTTAGAACAGAAAGCGAAGAGTTGCAGGGTGCTCGGTTGCGACACCGAAATTGAATTCAGCCAAAAAGGCCGGCGTTTAACATTCAGCGGGCTGCCTGAAGCCCCCCCACAGCGTTATGGGGCGGTGCTTGCACTGGAATGCCACGCGCCGCCTTCAATTTATCAGCTTGGCGGATTAAGAGTACCCCATGTGGATCATCCGCGTTACAACCCGTTGAAACGGGGTATGACGCTCGAAGATGTGGCGCCGGAGTCGAACAGCAGCAAAAAGAAAGAAACTGCACAGTAAGCCAACCGCTGCCGGACGCTTCGCGTTGGTTCTCCGGGTTGACGAAGGGAGTTTGCAGTGATTTTTGCCGGCACGGGCGCCGGCAGCGGTTACTCGCACGGAGAAACGCCCAAAACACCAACGTGGTCGGATATCCTGCGCACTCCGATAAATTTTCAACACGCGTAAGTCCTCAGTGAACAACGTAGCATCCCCACCGTGCCCTGTGCCGGTGGGAT
>JAGYNC010000380.1 GCA_018400135.1 Victivallaceae bacterium | reverse complement strand
ATGTTTTCGGGGTCAGATTTTCCACGAAAAGTCAAGGTCGTTTCTGAAAAAAAGGCAAAAAAAATCCCTCTTCTCCTCAAATAGTTTGAGAAAAAAATGGCTTTGCGTGCGTTCGTATTCGTGGTTCATTCGCGAGATTCATAACCTGGATTCCCGAGAAAATATAACTATGTTCCAGCCTGACATCGATTTTACACGCTCTTGGGTTTCCGGTTCCTAGATGGTCTTCCGTCGGGAGCCAGTATTCCAAATGCCTCATAGATTTTACGTTGCTTTTCGGTGATTTCCCCGTAATGCACCCGTTGTCCCTCATAATCAAATCGTTCAATCACGTCAAGTTCATCCAGGAGACTCTGAATTGAATAATTTCGGTAGAGTTGCCCGGCTTTCATTATCTTGTGTATATAAGCAATATAGATAAGAGCAACGAATTCTATGAACAGCTTGCCCTCCAGGTTTTCTGCCGAACTGACCAGTGTCCTCTTGAAGTCAAGCCGATTCTTCAAATTGTTGAATGTCTTCTCCACCATATCCTTGTTCCGATAACACTCCAAGGCGGCTCCGCCGTTTTTCAACTCATTGGATATCAGTACGAAATACCCGTAATTTCGGGTATGCTCATGGATTACCTCGTTATTGTATTCAATTTTGATGCCACGCACAGGCGTGTTTTTGATATTCAGGAACAGCTTCGCTCTTTGCAGTTGCGTGTCATTTGCCTTGCCGCTCCGCACGGCATCTTTAAGAACTCTGAGTTCCCGATTGAAGTTTACCCGCTCCGCCGCCGCGCGTTGTTCGTTGTAGTACACGTGAACATACATACGTCGTTTGCCTCTGTCTTCACGGCCGCCGCATTGACGCCAGACGTAGTCCCACTCTATGGTATTGCTTGCGCAATACACGTCATCACCCTCAAGATAGTTGGCATAGTGAACAATATCATTCCGAACACGTTCCACGCTTGCGCCGGCCAAATTGGTGTCTGAACGAAGCCCCCCGACGAATTTGATGTGCGCATGATACAGCGCATTGACATTTTTGCTGCTGAAGAACCCCATGTCCCAAACCAGTTTCACTTTGGCGAATTTCAGAAAATCGGCATCGGCAATTAGTTTCTCCAGAGTGGTCACATCGTTGATGTTGCCGGGCAACTTGCGAAAATAGACCGGAAGCCCGGTTTTCTCACCAAATACCATGGCGAGATTTATCTGCGGAAGGCGTTCCCCGTCCTTGTTGCGGCCATACTTGACTTGCTTGAGTAATTCTGAATACGAAGAGATGCTGGTTGTATCGTAGGCAAGGTATTCTTTTTCTAGCCGTCGCCGCGTCTGACGGCGAAAAAAATCAAGTTTCCCTTCCTCGGTAACTGTTCCAAAGAGCCGACTGTTTTCGGGGTCAGATTTTCCACGAAAAGTCAAGGTTACTTCTGAAAAAATGGCAAAAAAAGTCCCTCTTCCCCTCAAATAGTTTGAGAAAAAAAAATGGCTTTGCGTGCGTTCATATCCGTGGTTCATTCGCGAGATTCATAAGCCTCGGTGGCGCAGTCCGGTTCCCTTATCGGGGATTAAGCTATTCCATGCAGTCTTGTGACGAGAATCGAAACTTTTAACTTTTCATATACTTCGTCAGGCTTGCAGATGTGGTGTCTTG
>JAGYNC010000038.1 GCA_018400135.1 Victivallaceae bacterium | reverse complement strand
CTTGCCGCCCCCGCTTTTGCGGGGCAAGCTCGCATTTTATCTTGCATGGCAAGACTGCACCGCACTGAATTTCTCACGGATCCAGGCATAAGTTATACTCTATATGGGCAAAATCTCTTTGCAAATTATAAGTTTTATCCTTGACTTTTAGTAAAAAAGAGCAATTTTTTATTCATCAATTTTGATGAACTTTACGATTAAACAGCAAGCCTATGAATATTGAATTAATACTAAGCCCGGCCGGAAATTTGCGCATTCAACCGGCTGAGGCGGCAACCGATAATGACATCTGGAATGCGCCGGAAAATACAGCAAAAAGCCTGATTGAAAATTTTTCCAGAGGTAACGGTTCTGGTTTACTTGCGCTGGTCCGCGAAGAATTGCCAGCAACAATTCCCGCATCGTTTCGATATTTCCGCAAACAGACGCGGGAGTTCGTAACGCGGCTCTGTCACGCCCAGGAACCGGAAAGTAGTGATCTGAGCGCCTTGTTCGACAGTATTCGTCCAGATACTTCGGCTTTCGGTTTCGAGGCTCTGGAAGCGCCACCGTTGCGTGGCGCGGAATACATCAATGCCGATTGGCTTCTGGAGCTGAGGAGGGCGCTGGAGCGCTGCGTTCAAAATGAATTCAACAATTATTCCGGCTCCTTCGGAGAATGGATAAGAAAACTTAATCCGGCCTGGAAAAGCGTCGGCAAGGTTAGTTTCCACCTGGCAGAAAACAAGCAGGACAAGACCGGTGACCGTCCGTTCGCCTTCATCGCTACTTTTATCCACCGGCTGTCTGAAAACGACATGCCCAAACACCTGCCGCTGGGCGCGGCGGTCAAAGCCTACGCCAATGACCGCAATGCGTTGCTGTCTTTACTGAAGCCAGTTCAGAATGCCGGCGAACGGAGTAATTTGATCGCGCAGTTACAGGAAAACCGCGAAATATTCCGTCCGCAGGCCTGGAGCGCGCGGCAGGCATACGACTTCCTGCATGACATACCGGCCATCGAAGAAAGCGGTGTCATCGTTCGCATTGCCAATATCTGGAAAGGAACCACTCCGCCGAAAGTAAAGGTTTCGGTCGATATCGACTTAAAAAAAGGCCAGAAACTCGGCATCAACGCCATGCTGGATTTCTCGTTCAAAACTATTCTCAACGGAATGGAACTCAGCCGCGAGGAACTGGAGCAGTTGCTCAATTCCGATGGCGGACTGGTACGGATAAAGGGCGAATGGGTCGAGGCGGAACCGGACAAAATCCGTGAACTGCTGCGGCAGTGGGATGAAGCCGCCCACGCTGCTGAAGCCGGTTTTTCTTTTATTCAGGGCCTGAGGATGCTGGCCGGGGCCAATTTGAAGGATTCAACCAGCACTCCGGAAATCGATCGCGAATTCTGCTCTGTTAACGCTTCCGGTCAACTGAAGGAACTGCTGGCTGAGTTGGACAGCCCGGCGCGTATTGTCCTGCCTGAACTCCCGGTCAAATTACAGCAGACCCTGCGCCCGTACCAGTTCGACGGCGTACGCTGGCTCTGGCGCATGACCGAACTCGGATTGGGCGGCTGCCTGGCAGACGATATGGGACTGGGCAAGACGTTGCAAGTTCTGACTATGTTGTTGCTGTTGAAACAGCGCGGCGACACCGCCGAGATTCCAGCGTTGCTGGTGGTTCCGGCTTCACTGTTACATAACTGGCGGAAGGAGGCAGAAAAATTCACCCCGGAACTGTGTTGCGGCATCCTGCATCCGATGGCGTTAAACAACGATGATATGGAAAAACTCAACTCTGCTCCAAAAACCTTTTTACGGCGATTCGATGCCGTGGTCACCACTTATGGTATGCTGTCGCGCTTGAAACCGTTGCGAGAAATTATCTGGACGGCAGTGATTGTCGACGAGGCCCAGGCGATCAAAAACCCGCAGTCGAAACAAAGCAGAGCGGTTCGTTCCCTGCGTAGCGCGCGCCGTCTGGCCCTGACCGGGACACCGGTGGAAAACCGCATTACCGACCTCTGGAGCGTATTTGATTTTATCTGCCCCAGCCTGTTGGGAAACATATCCGGCTTCAAGGATTTCGTCAAGAAATTGAATACTGAAGACGGCAACGTCAATTTCGCGCCGCTGCGGCAGTTAACCAGCCCATATATCATGCGCCGTCTGAAAACTGATAAGCGGATTATTTCCGATCTGCCGGATAAAACCGAAATGAAGGTATATTGTCAACTGGCCAAACCTCAGGCTGTGCTCTATCAGCAAGCGGTACGGGAAATGGCGAGAGAACTCAAAGAAGCCGACGATATTCAGCGGCGTGGACTGGTTTTCAAATACCTGATGATGTTCAAACAGATTTGCAATCACCCGGCACAGTTTTCCGGCAATGGCGAATATAATCCCGAATCGGGCGGGAAATTTCTCCGGCTGGGGGAGATCGCCGAGGAAATTAGTTCACGCCAGGAAAAAATGCTGATATTCACCCAATTCCGAGAAATGACCGAACCGCTGCATGAGCACCTGGCTAACTGTTTCAGAAGATCAGGACTGATACTGCATGGCGGCACCTCCATCAAGAAACGCCAGCAACTGGTGGAGCAATTTCAGCAGGAATCCGGCCCGCCATTCTTCGTGCTGTCGTTGAAAGCCGCCGGTACCGGACTCAACCTGACCGCTGCCAATCATGTGGTGCATTTCGACCGCTGGTGGAATCCAGCGGTTGAGAACCAGGCGACCGATCGGGCGTTCCGTATCGGGCAACACCGCAATGTCCTGGCGCATAAATTTATTTGTCGGGGTACCGTGGAGGAAAAGATCGACGGCCTGATCGATGAGAAAAAAGACCTGGCCGATTCGCTGCTCAGTGAGGGCGCGGAAAAAATGTTGACGGATATGAACAACGAAGAATTATTGAAATTTGTCGAACTTGATGTAAAATCAATTATTTAAGGAGCAATAAAAATGTCCCGATGGAGCAGATATAACGATTATGATTACGGGTATCCGGAATATGTCACGGTAGGACAACGTAAGCAACAGGCGCAAAAAAAGCTCAAGGTCTTAACTGCCAAGGGGGAAGAACTCTCTCCGGTAGTTATCGAGGGCCGCAAGATAGCTAAAACTTTTTGGGGAAAAGCCTGGTGCGACAATATCGAATCCTATCACGATTACGAAAACCGCCTGCCGCGCGGCCGCAGCTATGTTCGTAGCGGTGCAGTGATCGACCTGAAGATCGCAAAAGGGAAAATCACCGCTCAGGTAATGGGTTCGGAGCTGTATGAAATCGACATTACCATTCATGAACTGCCGCCGAAAAAATGGGGAAAGATCAAGCGCGAATGCGCCGGTAAAATCGGTTCGCTGGTTGAGCTGATCCGGGGCAAACTCAGTCAGGAAATCATCGAATTGCTCTGCCGCAAAAACGAAGGCATGTTCCCTTCCCCAAAAGAAATAAAGATGAACTGCAACTGTCCGGACTGGGCGGACTTGTGCAAACACCTGGCGGCGGTACTCTACGGTGTTGGTGCCCATTTGGACAAACAACCGGAATTGTTCTTTCTGCTCCGCGGCGTAGACCAGAATGAATTGTTTTCGGCTGATATCGCTGGCGCTTTGGTGGACAGCGCCGCTCCGGCCGCAATTGCCGATAACGATCTTAATAACATTTTTGGTATTGAGCTTGATTCACTGGACAGCGATATTGCAATTCCTGCCGTAACGGAAAAACGGAAACCCGGTCGTCCCCAAAAAGCGGAGAAAACCGTTGTTGCCGCGCCCCAGAAAAAGCGTAAACCAGCCAGGCCGAAGAAAACCAAAACTGCTACGCCCGCAAAAGCCGCTGCCACAGCCAGAAAAAAATCGACGGCGAAAACTGCCTCACGGAGATATTCCAGGAAAAAGACTTGAGTAGTCAGTAAAATTGTTGTCGCGGTGGCGTGGAGCTTGCCGATATTCTGGCGTAACTGTATGGCGCTGAGAATGTCGATCCCGGTGGTGGGTTCGTCCAAAAACAGAATTCGCGGTTCATGGATGATTCCGGCAGCAATGGTGAGTTTGCGTTTTTCGCTCGGAGAACGCAAGCTACTCGTTCCGTACTTGTTTTCCCCTCACACTCCGTGCCTCAGTGCGAAAACCTCCCCAACAATAACACAAAAAAACAGAGAAAAAAGAATATCTCGGTAAGGCCTCGCTCAATCCTGATTTGTCGGGGGTTATCATATCGGTTGAGGAGAACAGCAACGAGAGCAGGCAACGAGTAGAAAAAGAGTGAGGCATTACCATATCTCGCACGGCGGATAAAGTATATTTGTTTTGCGACTGGAATTTTCATATTTCCGACGCTAATTTTAATTGTTATTAAACGTGTTGCACCGGTTACGGCAAATTTGTCTATTATAATTAGAACATTTTCGAAAAGGTTTGAGAGGTACTCAAACCTTTCGGAAAAAGTGCACGATTGCCATTCGGATAAAATAATTAACCGGAAGGGGAAGGAAGTGGCCGACGAGAAAGTCCATTTTCGTTCAGGCACTAATTATCGGAGCGGATCATGGGTGAAAACCACGTGACAAAAGCGGAGATTCATCTTCACGGCGTAACTAAAACCTACATCATGGGGGAAGTCGAGACCCCGGTACTGCGCGGAATTGATCTTGACATTATCAGAGGTGAATTGACCGTAATACACGGCGCGTCCGGTTCCGGCAAGAGTACCCTGCTCAATATTATTGGGGGAATCGACCTCGCCAGCGCTGGCAATGTTATTTTTCGCGATCACGATATCACTGCCGCCTCGGATGAGGAACTTACCACATATCGCAGAAAACATGTCGGATTTGTGTTTCAGTTTTATAATCTGGTGGCGACACTTACTGCCAGGGAGAATGTTGAGGTTTCCACCGAAGTGGCAGACCACCCGATGTCCCCGGCGCAAGCGCTCGAAATGGTCGGACTGGGGGACCGACTTGATTATTTTCCGGCACAACTGTCTGGAGGACAGCAACAACGCGTTGCTATTGCCCGCGCGTTGGCAAAAAATCCGGCGCTGATGCTTTGCGACGAACCGACCGGCGCGCTTGATCTGGAGACCGGCAGAATGGTGCTACAAACACTGAAGAAACTCAATGATGAACTTGGTACTACTATTGTTATTATCACTCACTGCACCCCGGTAGCGCGGATTGCCCATCGTGTCGTCCATCTGGGCAGTGGAGTTATTCAGGAAAGTCAGGTTAACAAACATCGCGCTGAAGTCGAGGATATCCGCTGGTGAAAGTGCTTGATAAAAAATTATTGCGTGATTTGTCCCGATCTCGTGGCATGTTGAGTGCTATCGTGGCGATAATCGCCGTCGGCGCTGCCTGTTTTTCTGGAATGCTTGGAACTTTTTTCAGCCTGGAAGATGCCGCCACTACTTACTATTCGCGTTGCCGTATGGCTGATTTCTGGATTGATTTGAAGCGGGCACCTATTTCTGAAACATCGAGGCTGGTTGACATCAGCGGAGTCGCGGAAACGCGTAGCCGACTTGTCTTTCCGGTAGTGGTTGATTTAGAAGAGATTGACAAACCGCTAAGCGGCATTTTGGTTTCCATGCCGGAAACTCCTGAACCGGTTATCAACGGTTTTGTTTTGAGGCGTGGCGGCTATTTCACTACAGGACAGGACAACGAGGTTATTATCTCTGAAAAATTTGCCGCCGCCCGCAATATCACGCCGGGTTCATTCATTCATCTGGTGATGAATGGGCGCAAAGAAAAATTATTGGTTGTCGGCACCGCCATCAGCAGTGAGTTCACCTACCTGATTCCGCCCGGCGGCATGACCCCGGACAACGAAGATTATGGCGTATTCTGGGCAAAGCATCGCTATATGGCGGATCGTTTCGGGTTTCACGGTGCCTGCAATAATGTGGTGGGGTTGCTGACACCTGAAGCCAGGCATCTTCCCGGCCAAACGAAGGATAAAATCAAACGTCGGCTCGAACGCTTTGGCCTTTTCGGCGAGACCTTGTTAAGCGAACAGTATTCCAACTTATCATTGCGGTCAGAGATGGATGGGCTGAAGGTATTGGCAACAGTACTGCCGTTGATCTTTATGGGAGTGGCAGCGATGATTCTTAACGTGGTGATGTTGCGAATGGCGGAACAGCAACGTACGGTAATAGGGACTCTCAAAGCGCTCGGCATAAGCGACCACGCCATTCAGTCGCACTTTCTCAAATTTGGCATCATTGTGGGGCTGGCCGGCGGAACTGTGGGGTGTGTTTTTGGGTACGTTATCTCGCTCGGCATGATCAATATGTATCAGCAGTTCTTTTCTTTTCCACGGCTTGAAAGTCAAGTCTATCCAGGAATCATGCTCACAAGCATGGTGATTTCGATATTGTTCGCAGCGGGCGGCTCCCGGCGCGGCGCGCGCGCGGTAATTGCCATGAGTCCGGCAGAAGCAATGCGTCCAAGTCCACCAATGATTACAGGAAAAATATTTTTGGAGCGTTGGAATGCCTTCTGGAGGCATCTCGATTTTCGCAGTCAGATATTGTTTAGAAATATTTTCCGCAATCCCGGCAGGAGCATTGTCGGAATTAGCGCCGCTATGTTCGGCGGCGCTATTTTGTTCGTGGCTATGGGGATGTATAATTCATTCAAATACATGCTGGCATTCGAATACAACAATGTGCTGCGCAGTGATTATATTATCAGTCTGCGGCACGAGACCTCCTGTAGCGCGGTGTTTGAAGCAGCCAGGCTTCCAGGCATAACGCTTGCCGAAGCCAGACTGGAGGTGCCGTGCCATTTAATCCACGATAATCGCAATAAAAAACTGTCGCTCACCGGCATAGCGCCGGATTCGCGTTTAACCATTCCCCGAAACCTGTGTGGTGAACCAACGCGAATGCCGGAAACAGGCATACTGATCAATCGGCGGCTGGCAAGTGAATTGAACGCAAAACCAGGTGATTACCTCAAAATGATTCCGATTAAAGGTAAAAAAACACCGCGTTATCCTGTTGTCGCGGGAATAATCGAGTCAACTATCGGGTTGGTTGCTTACGCAGACTTTGCCTACCTTAACCGGCTCGTCGGGCAAACCAGCGCGCTCACTTCCCTGCAATTGCGCGGACGTCCGAATCAGGACGAAAAAAGAGCGCTGTTTCGTCAGGTCAAACGTTATCCGAACCTCGCAATATTCTCGGCAGTGAGCCGAATGAAGAAAAAAATGTCCGAAGAATTTATCCAGAGTATGGCATCTATGACCGTGATGCTGATTATTTTTTCGGGAATAATCTTTTTCGGTTCAATCCTCAATGCGGCGCTGATATCAATCTCCGAACGACAACGTGAAATTGCCACCTTCAGAGTACTCGGCTATCGCAGCTCGGAAATCGGTCAAATATTTTTCCGAGAAAGCCTTATCATCAATATGATGGGCGCGCTTTGCGGATTGCCGCTCGGCTATTTGATGCTTTACGGCATAACAAAGCTTTATCAGAATGATATGTTTTCGATGCCGTGTGTCGCCTATCCGTCAACCTGGCTGCTGACTCCGGTACTGGCCTGGTGTTTTATCGTCTGCGCCTATGCCATCATCAGCCGGGTTATCAGAAAAATGAACTGGTCGGATGCCCTCAAAATGCGGGAATAGTCAACATCTGAACAAAAATGTTTTGCAAATTTAATATTCA
Source organism: Victivallaceae bacterium (assembly GCA_018400135.1). Taxonomy (GTDB): domain Bacteria; phylum Verrucomicrobiota; class Lentisphaeria; order Victivallales; family Victivallaceae; genus M55B135. The sequence goes on along the minus strand of JAGYNC010000038.1, from coordinate 8,269 downwards.
ATGTTAAAATTTCACATTATAGAGTATACTTGCAACATCGCGTTGAAGTTCATCGCGGCATTCCCGGTTTTTTTTGCAAAAAAACAAAAATGGTGAGCCGGAAACTTGAGCGCTTCGGTATTCAACCCATACCGGATTTCTATCTGCCGGTCTGGTTCAAGGAATTGAAGGAACTGCTGTTCAAGATCAACAATGCCAATGGAACTGAAATATGTATTCGAGTTTGGGCGTATGCGTCGTCGGGGACTGGAAAATGTCCGGGCTGAGATGACCGAAAAAGTCATTGCTTATAACCTGAGGCGCAAGCTGTTGCTACAGAAGCAACTAGAATGCGAAAATGAAAATAAAATACTTAAAAAATCAGCCTGACATGCTCAGCAAGGCAACCGGAGCAGAAATGGTTCTTTCCAGGAAAGGGCAAGGGGTGGCACGCCTAAAATTTGGCTGTCTTTTGCAAGATTTGACAAAAATGTAAGATTTTAACCCATCGGCCTGAACAAAAAAAATCCAAACCATAATTTAACTTGTCCAACCCGAAATTTTCAGATTCACAGAACACTAGGCTGTGTAGTATTGACCCCGAACCAAAGGAAAGAGTGAGGCATTGCCCTGCGGCATTGAAATGAAAAAAATAATTTACCAACACCAGTTGACAAAGATAGTGATATGGTGTATAATTTACGCCAACGATGGCGAAAAGATATATTTACCTGAATTCGCCAGAAATTAGATGTTAGTCGCAAGTGTAGCTAAAATCATTTGATTTGCCATGAATGCATAATTTGAGGTAATATGGCACAGGTAACGTTGAAGCAAATAGCAAAAGGAGCCGACACATCAATCCGTACGGTTACCCGTGCGTTAAAGCGTCAAAATGGTGTTAGTAAAATTAAGCGAACAGAGATTTTACGGTTGGCCAATGAAATGGGTTATGTACCGAATATCGCTGCCCGCAATTTACGATTACGCAAAAGTAATTTTGTTGGTATTATCGGTGGCGATATTGGCAGAGAAAGTGTTTTTTTGCGCAAAGCCAACGATTTGCAACAAAAGTTAAAGCAGAACGGATATTATCCGGTTTTGGGCGGATTGCCGAAAAACGAAGATTTATTAAAAGACATATTACGGGAATGGGCGGGATTTGTTTCCACTGTAATATTTTATAATTATTCGATAAGTAATAGCCCTGAAATGTTTGCCGGACTGCCTCAACATTTTATTTTTGTTGACGCGTCACCGGTTGCCGGGTGTTACCATTTAGATATTAATCGGGCATCAGGGGTGCATGACGGGGTATTGCATCTATTACAAACCGGGCGCCGTTGTATCGTTCGTTGCGGCTCCGTTGACGTTGGCCGCAAGGATGGATTTGACCAGGCGTTTGATTCTTTTTCCCAATCAGAGAAGCCGCGTCGTATTCACCTGCCAACGGTTAAATGCAATTTTAAAGAGGGTTATAGCATGGCAGAAAAAATTCTTGCCAGTGGCGCTGATGCCGTCTTTTTTGACACTGATCGGATGGCCTTCGGATTTTTAAAATACGCCTGGGAAAAGAGGATTGAAATCCCCGGGCAGATCGCCGTTATTGGCTTTGATGACGACCCGTGGGGTAAGTTGTCTTGTCCTGCGTTGAGTACCGTTGCCCATCCAATTGAAGAACTTAGTGAAGCGATTATCACATTGATTGAGCAGCTTCCGGAAAATCCGGCGACGTTGACATTCGACACCAAATTCATACGTCGTGAAAGTGCTTAATTTGGATCACAAATAATTAATTAAGGCGTACAGCCTGGAGGCAAAAAATGAGTCAAAAGAAAAAGTATGTTCTGGTAGGAACCGGCGGCAGGTCTTCAATGTATATTGATGCATTGATCGGTGATTGTGGCGATGTTGGCGAATTGCTGGCGCTTTGCGACGTCAACCAGACCAGAATGAATTATTGGAACAATTATATTGCCGGAAAGCAGAAGGGCAAAACTTTGCCAACTTATAAGGCCGAAGATTTCGATCGAATGATTGCCGAACAACGCCCGGACACAGTAATCGTCACCAGCATGGATCGTACTCATCACACCTATATCTGCCGTGCTATGGAACTCGGGTGCAATGCTATTACCGAAAAGCCGATGACGGTTGACGCTGAAAAGTGTCAACAGATTATCGATACCAAAAAGCGCACCGGAAAAGAGCTGATCGTTACTTTCAATTATCGCTATTCTCCACGCAATACCAAGATAAAAGAAATCATCAAATCCGGCACGGTCGGCGACATCACCAGCATTCACTTTGAATGGCTGCTCAGCACCTCGCATGGAGCGGATTACTTCCGTCGCTGGCATCGTTACAAACCCAACGGCGGCGGACTGATGGTGCATAAGGCAACTCACCACTTCGACCTGATCAACTGGTGGATCGATTCAATTCCGGTAACCGTGTTTGCTATGGGGGACCTGAAATTTTACGGGAAAATAAATGCCGAAAAGCGCGGGATCAAAAACTTCTACTACCGCGCACGTAATTCCGAAGCCGCCGCGAACGACCCGTTTGCATTGAAAGTGACAGATAAAGATGAACGGCTTAAGGGGTTATATTACGAAGCTGAACACGAGGATAACTATTATCGCGACCTCAACGTCTTCGGCGATGGTATCAGTATTGAAGATAATATGGCGGTAATGGTGCGTTACGCCAACAAAATCGTTATGAATTATTCTCTTAACGCTCACAGTCCATGGGAGGGATACCGGGTTTGCTTTAATGGCACGAAAGGACGCCTGGAATTCAATGTAGTGGAAACGTCCTATGTCAGTGGCAACCATGAAGACTTCAATCAACCCGGCATGCATGAACTTGAAGGCGACAAAAAGGAGCTTGTCCCGGAAATCATTTTCCAACCACACTGGGACAAACCCCAAATTATAACCTATGAAAAAGGTGTTGGTGGACACGGAGGCGGTGATGTCAAGCTGTTGAATCATCTATTTCGTGGCGTTGACAATGATCCGTTGGGACATGCAGCCGGCTATGTTGATGGCGCCCGATCCATTTTAACCGGCATCGCCGCGAATCAATCCATGGCCACAGGAATGCCGGTTGACGTCAGAGCCCTGGTGCAATTCTGAAGCAGACGTATCAGCGTTATTTTGCAGAGAAATAATTTAATCGTACTCGAAAATCCCTCTTGGGCGTGTAGCGCGTAAATCCAAAAGGGATTTTCGAACATCGTTTCGAAAAACATTTCGTATCTACGGCAAATGCGGTCAGCTGCTTAATTTAGGTTTAATCTCCGTGGCGCAGGTCAGCTCGAAACGTTACGGGCGGCGGCGAATCAACAATAAATGGCGTGTTATAGCGATTTATCCAACGTCTGACTAATGGCTCCAGAATAAAATCCTCAAGTTCACCGTTCTTTTCCAACCTGTGGTTGCAAAATGGACAAGCCGGGAATATCTCAATGTCCGCGCAGGTAAGCTGTTCGCCGCATCCAGGACAAATCAATATCCGCTGACTGACATCGTCATTATTCATAAATTTGTATTTCATAGACATGGAGCACTGTCGCTTTGTATGGTTCAGTAATTTGAAACTCTCTGAGAGTTATTATACCACCGAATCGATAAAAATAAAACCCCTTGCGTTCACAATTTGTCTGAAACATTGAGTTCGGATTGTTATTCTTCCCTTCCAGTGTACCTTTCCAGTAGAGCTTTTTACTATGGAAGGTCAGAAAAACATGAACAAACAACATTATCAATCTGGAGATATTTCTCCCGTCCCCCATGATGGCGAAAGTTTTAAAGGTATGAAACGCTCACACTACTGGGGTACTTTGGCGATAATCCTGATCGTGGGCTGTTTTTGGCTGTGGTTGAACCGAAAGACTGAATCACGTAAGGCACAGGTTTCGACAACAGCACATTCTGTTCTTGAGCGTACCTACCCGGTGATGGGAACTCTGGCCAAGGTGACACTTTATGGCCGTCCGGAGTTGACCGAAAAAGCGGCAGACACGGTAAGGGATGTATTTATGCAGGTACAGAATACGTGCAATATCTTCAATTCCGAAAGTGAGTTGTCAAAACTTAACGCAACTGCCGCAGAACAACCCTTCAAGTGTTCTCCTCTGCTCTGGTTGATGTTACAACACTCCCGACGAGCATATAAACTCTCCAACGGTAGCTTTGACGTTACCGCCCGCCCATTGATGCAGTTGTGGGGATTCTATCGTAAGCACGTTGGCGAACTTCCTAAAGCGAATGAAGTGAAAAAAAATCTTAAATTGGTCGGCATGAATAAAGTCGAGTTTGACGAACAGCAACGCAGCGTTGCATTTTTTGTTCCAGGGATGTCGCTGGATTTAGGCGGTATTGCCAAGGGATTCGCTGTTGATCTGGCTGTGGAGAAGGTGATTGCATTAGGCATAAAACAAGGCGTAATAGATTTGGGTGGCAATATGTTTTGCTTACCGCAGCCGCCACCTGCCGGCAGAAGCGAATATACCGTCGGTATTCGTAATCCACTGCAAAAAGATGCGGTTTGTGCTACTGTGCAACTGCTTAATCGTGGGATTGCCACCAGCGGCAACTACGAACACTATGTTTCCATCAACGGCAAATACTACACACACATTATTGACCCGCGTACCGGCTTGCCGGTGGAGCATATGTTGTCAGTAACTGTTGTTACTCCTAAGGCTGGAGATGCCGATATTTTGTCAACATCCACATTTATCAACGGCATCGAATTTGCTAAGAAAATGACCGCCGAATTGCCGCATACTTCATTTCTGATAATAAAACGCAACGAAAAAACACCGTCAGAAATAGAAACATTCAATACCGGTCTTTTCACCTTTCTTGAATAACTTTTGAGTGCGAAGCTTGGCCTAATCGTTGACCGGAATCCATTTTTTCATGACTACGTCATTCTGTTCGATAACTTTCAGGGCCCAGGTTTTGCCGGTGAAAGTATCGATTTTGAAGATGCCGTCAACGCTTTCGCCTCTGTTGTGGTCAATCCTGTAACTACCTGCCAGCAAAGCAAATCGGTTGGAGTTGGAGGTGAAAGTGGCGTTTACCGCGCTGTTTTTGGATTGGGCGTGAGCCCAGAACAGTCCACTCAGCAACAGAACGGCCATAACGATGATAGTAGCAACTCTGGTTTTCATTTTCATAGTCCTTGGTTAATTAATGGGTTTAAAATGCTTCCACTTGCGTTTATCTACGGATCAATGATTAAGACTCTTAGTCGCACAAGTTATCTGGGAACAAACGTCATTCGCCGCCTGGTTGTGGTATCAACGGCATACTTGCGTCCCAGTTGCTCTGTTACCGCCGCTTGAATTTGTTCAACGGGGAGACGGGTTTCTATTTCAATAATGGAAAAGAATTCGCGGTCGAATTCGCGTCTCCAGGCATAGGTTATGCCCGGAGTTTTGCGCAATGTTGTCAGCAACTTCTCAAAAATTGACTGATCCATGCGTTGAAATTCGAGTTGCACCTTTCTGCCGAGGTCAAGGTCAACAATCCATTTGGCGATAATACGATCAAAAAAACGCAGAGCGTTGTTTTTTTTAAATTCCGGTCGTTGTCCATTGAGCATCACGGTTAAATAGTGACGTAATAGTTGCCCGGGCATATCATAAGGCAATTCCATCTGAGCCTCACCTTTGAAATAGGAGGTTGGAATAGCCAGTGTCGCGGCAATTTCACCGGTGTCGGTCCAGACAGCCTGAAGATCAACGCCTAAAGATGCGTCTCTCACTTCAACTCCTGGAAAGGGCTCGCGTATACGCCCGACGCTGCCATTAATCTTACCGCTGATAGTAAAATCAGAGACGGAAGAGATACCTGCTTCACGAGCCTGAGAAATGGTGTTTTTGCCAAGCAGTTTGGCGCGTGCTGATTCTCTGGCCGAACGTTTCCTGACAGTATGTTCTTTTATTACTTGAAGTCCGATTTTCTGACAGAGTTCTTCAAACATTACCTGGGAGAGTGAGTGTTGAACCGCCTGCATCCCGGAAAAGTTTTCTTCTGTCTCCACTACCACTCGTGGTGACTGCATTCGGTCCACCAACATCTTCAACGCGAGAACATTGTCCATCAGCGGACGCCCCTTGTCAACTTCAGCTTCTACATTAATCCGATAAGTTTGACTCTTGGTATCGTATTCCTGAGATTTTATTTTATACGATTTCACGTAGCCGAACGAAGAAGTGATAACCCGGTCGTATTCCAAAGTGAAATTATCAACTTTGGACTCGCTCAGAATATCGACCCCAACACCGGCGCGTATTGCTTCGCGTAAAGCATTGGCCAACGCCTGTTCGCGAGCAACATCGGGACTGCCAACTGCGGAACCGGTTACTGTAACGCTTTGCGCGGCAAATAACGTCACGCTGGTAAACAGCACAATAATTACGGCTGCCAGCCTGGACAAGAATATCAATTTTGTCATGCTTGCTTCCCTCATGGTTATGATCGATGTTGGCGTATTTGGGAAAACCAAACTTATCAACATTTATGATACTGGAACTTTCTTTAATTAGCAAGTCCGGAATTAAAAATAGCAAATTAAAAAAACCGGCTGACGCAGAGATAATGGCAAGGGAATATCTCCGACAAGAACACGTCCACACGACGGTAGAATGTTACACAGGACGGCACGGAGACCGTACCGACCTGTGGCCGGTGTTATTTCTCCGCGCCCGTGACGCAGTGGAGGGTTGCGCTCCCGCGCGACCGTGCATTGAGGGCGGTCGCGAGGCCGTCCCTCCACCGGCTTTGACCGTATGTTTTCCGCGCGTTTTGCGCTGCGATGAAATTCAACGCGATGTTGTAAGCCAAATACCTACCGACAAATGACTTGGCTTATTTTCGCAGTATGGGGGTCTCCGACTACAATGATACTGTTCCGATGCGGTGATCCGGGAAGGTAGGAGAGAAAACGATATCCGCCCGAACCGCCCAGCGGAAACTCGTGAGGGTCACCTCCTATTAAACACTTCACTGTTGTAACCTCCTTATAATCAACGAGGTCATATTTTTTGTATCCTCACCATGTGTAATCCTCCAGTCCCTTCGGGTTTTTGATTCCGACCAAGCCGAAAATTCTTTTTTGTTCCTCCGTGGAGTTGGTTACCTTGGGGAACTCTTGGCAACGGTTTTCCTTTCCGGGAAACTTCAAGCGATATTTTATCAGCTTCGATTTTGCAACAGTTTCCAGCGGTGCCGTTACGGCTTTGCTTTTCAGGCAGTCTATTTCAAAAATTCTTTTCAGCAGCAATGCCAGGATACAGAGGAAAACGTGAGCCCGCACCCGGATTTCCAGCCAATGCCTCACCGGATGGACATCGACGAAATGTTTCAAATCGTCAAAGAGCTGTTCGACTTCCTTCAGGTTTTTGTAGAATTCGACCACTTTTTCGCTTGGCAGATCGTTCTCGTGTCGGTTGGTCGTCAGGACAAAAATTCCATCGTATCTTTCCTGATGTTCGATTTCTTTCCGGTTCAGCCGGAAAGCGGTTACGATTCCGCTTTCCGGGTCTTTTTCCCAGATGAAAAACTTCTTGAATCGTTTTTTATATCCTTCGAAAACAACATTTATCCGGTGGCTGACATCTTCCGGCGTTTGTGTTTTCTTGCCGGATGAGAATAATTTCTCCAGTTCTTTCGAAAATTCGTCCAGTTTCTGGTCGCGCCGTTTTCGGGACATCATTTTCCTATCATTGTTCAGGCAGACCACCATGCGCGCCTTATCCTGATAATGACCACGATATTTCTTTATCAGGCTGAATATCCGTTCCCGAAGCTTATGATCCTGCCCGCCACCCAGATTTACCAGTATTTTCTTGAAATCCGCATATTTGATTTCGGATTCATTGTCCAGGCCAAATACTTTCGCCCTCAACTGTTCCAAGACCGGCAAAGCATATTCGGTCTTGTTGTCCGCCAACAGCTTTTTCGTTTTCCACAATAGAAAGTCTTTGACCGTCATCTCTCTTTCTTGTATTTTCAAGTCGTTGTAATCCCGGTAATCATTTTCAGGAAGTCCGTCTTCATCGAAGAACATTTGCGCCATTTCATTCTGATGATGCTTGACTCCCATGATGTAATCGAATTCCTCCCCCTCCAAGCGCTGGAGATTCAGCTTGGTAATCATTCCCCGATCTCCCACGAAGGTTGTCTCTTCAATATTAAAATCACGCTTCAAATCCCGAACCGCCTGTCCCACGGTCGTCTCGTCTTTAGTGTTTCCCTCGAAAACATAA
>JAGYNC010000379.1 GCA_018400135.1 Victivallaceae bacterium | reverse complement strand
CAACCGTTAACCCGGCTCTTTCGCGTTTGGCGCGTGTAAAATCAGAATATCCAAGCGAAATTTAACTGTTACAGAGCACTCACTATCCTATTAGTTTGGCCGATCAGATAGAGTGGCAGGGAAAGCAGTCGGAACGGCTTCGATTCACGTGATGCCACAACTGTAGCCGCATTGGTAACGGAAGGAATATCCGCGTTGAAACGCAAGGCAAAATCCCGATGTTTCTCCAGCAAAAAAACGTGCAATGACTTAAGCCGTCCTGTCGTACCGGCCTTGACTTCCACAGGAATGATCTTGGTCCCGTGCTGGATAACATAATCCACTTCACTGCTCGTTCCGGCTTTCTGACGCATCCAACAATAGATTTCCGGTCGCTGATACGAGGGAGCCTTGTAAAGCAAATGTTGTCCGACGAACTGTTCGCAAACGGCGCCGGAATTTATCATAAGCAAATCTTCTGCTTCGAGTATTTCCGTCATATCCAATCGACACGCGCGGCACAATAATCCTACATCGAGAAATAGTATTTTAAAATCCCTGCTGTTAATTTCGCTGCCCAACGGAATCCCGTTGGCATAGGTATGCACGACGCGGGTGATTAATTTTGCCAGTTCCAATTGGTCGAGTGCCCCGGAAACATTCGAACTGCGTTCATGCGGATCAATATTGACGTATTTAATCTTTCGGCCAACCTGCAGCGGAAGACGGGAAAAAATCCTGCGTAATAATGTATGATCCATTTTTCCCGAGTATTTACTGAAATCATCCTGGCATGTCGCAAGAATTCCTTCGAGCACCCGCTGTACTTCGAGATAGGAGCTGGTGTCAATATACGCCTGAATACTGCCCGGCATTCCCCCAATAATGCAATATTTGCGAAAATCTTCCATCAACGATTTGTGCAAAGTCGCATTGAAGCCAGTGTTAAGAGAAAAATTTCTCAGCTGTTCGAGCTTAATATCATTACCGGTAGCCAGAAGAAATTCCTCGAAACTCATCGGGCCAAGATGCAGGTATTCAATCCGGCCAACCGGCATGGAAAACTGGTGGCCGTGCAAGATGAAATCAAGCAGCGAACCGGCGGCGATAATATGCAAATCCGGCATCTGTTCATAAAAGTAGCGTAACGCCGCTAATGTCTTTGGCCCTGCCTGTATCTCATCCAGAAACAACAACGTCTTCCCAACATTAATTCGCTGATTGTATTGAGCCTCTAGAAACGCCACGGTATCTATCGGGTTCTTCCTGGCAAACAAATCTTCCGCCCACGTCTCCGTTTCAAAGTTGACTTCGATGATATTATCAAAAAAATCCTTTCCAAACATTCGAACGAGATACGACTTGCCAACCTGCCGCGCTCCCCGGATTACCAGAGGCTTGCGGTTTGGACGATCCTTCCATTCTTGCAAAATGTCAATTGCTTGCCTTTTCATATTTATACCTATCATAATATCAGTTTAGTTGTAAATAATACCTATTAAAATAACATGGCATATATATTTTTCAAGCGCGAGATAAACTAATTGGAGCGGGGGCAATACTACACATCCTGGTGTGCTGTGAAGCTGAAAATTTCGGGTTGGACAAGTTAAATTTTCGCAATTCAAACGAAATTTTCAGTGTTGCAGAGCACTAAACCTGGCACTACTTTTCGGACGG
>JAGYNC010000378.1 GCA_018400135.1 Victivallaceae bacterium | reverse complement strand
CTGGCCGACGATTTTTCTCCCGATTCAGACGAACATATTCTGTTCTATTTGTCTACCATTCAGAACATAAAAAACAAGCTGAAAGGATACGACCTTTCAGGCATTGAAAACGAAAACAACTATCTCTTAAACGACTTTGAAATGCTGACCACCTACATGGTAAATTTAAAGCGCCTCAGAGAGACATCTCGCGGCTAGCTGCGGAGAGTCTCACTTTGTGTTCGGGTGAATATCGATTTCGTGCGGAGGCAGATTTTTACCAGAAACAGCATAATTGGTACTTCTATCAATACTCCGACCACGGTTGCCAGAGCCGCGCCGCTGGCCAGTCCGTAGAGCATGGTGGCGGTGGCAATCGCCACCTCGAAGTGATTCGACGCGCCAATCATGGCCGCTGGAGCGGCATCTTCGTAGGGAAGCTTTAACAGCTTGGCCAGTCCGTAGGTGATGCCAAAGATCAGGAATGTCTGGATTGTAAGTGGAATAGCGATCCACAGGATGGTTAGCGGATTGGCCACAATGACCTCACCCTTGAAACTGAAAAGCAAAACCAACGTACCGAGCAGCGCGATAATTGAAACCGGTGTAAGCACATGCAGAAATTTCTCCGCGAACCACACTTCGCCCTTGGTTTTGATAATCCATTTGCGGGACAAATAACCCGCTGCCAGCGGCAGAGCCACGTAGATTCCGATCGAAAGCAACAATGCCTGCCAGGGCACCGGCATTTCGTTCACTCCCAACAACCATCCGCCCAGCAGACCGTAGAGCACCAACATTGTCAGCGAATTTATTGCCACCATCACCAGCGTTAGACCCTGATTCCCTTTTGCAAGATAACCCCACATCAAGACCATTGCGGTACAGGGGGCGATACCGAGCAGAATCGCGCCGGAAATATAAGAACGCCAAAGTTCAACCTCAGTGCCGTCTTTGAGCGTGTCCATGCCGGGAAGCAGGTCGCGGAACAGTACACCCAAAAACAGCCAGGCAATAGCGAACATGGTGAATGGCTTGACACACCAGTTCATGAACAGGGTGAGCAAAACCGGTTTGGGAGTTTTACCGGCCTTGATAACTTCAGCAAAGTCTATCTTCACCATAATCGGATACATCATAAAGAAGAGCGCGAGCGCGATCGGGATCGATACCACGGGAGCGTTATCCACGTAAATGGCCATGCCATCCAATGTTTTTGCCACGTCCGGCGCGAATTTACCAAGGACAATTCCACCGAGAATGCACAGCATCACCCATATCGTCAAATAGCGTTCGAAAACACTGGTCATTTTCCGATTGCCGTCAATGTTCTTTTCATTATCCATAATTTTCCTCCCGAATATTCCGGTTAGATCGGTTTAATTACCGAGATGTCAAGGCTGACAATATAACTGCTTAACTTTTCGCCTTCCGGCAGCAGTTCAATTATTGAGTGGTAAAGCGGATCGTTGCACTGCGCCATTTTGTCGATAAACTGCGATTTATTGTCAAATTTGAATTCCATAAAGCCGGCATCTTTGATCATGGATTCGGTATCGGTAATCAAGACCGCCCCGGCAACACAACCGACCAGCGCCGTAACCGATTCGGCAATATTCTCCGGCAGCGGCTTCAGTAGCGCCAGATCGGAAATGGCTGCCCGTCCACCGGATTTCAGCACC
>JAGYNC010000377.1 GCA_018400135.1 Victivallaceae bacterium | reverse complement strand
TGCCGGTTTCATCGAAACGCGGCACTACTTTTCAGGATGACACGGAGGCCGTCCCTCCACCGGCCTGTGGCCGGGAAAACCCCTCCGTGCCTTTGTAATCTTTCTCTTAATTCGAAGAAAAGGAGGAACCCGATATGGCTTATATGGGAATTGATATCGGTACCACCGGTTGCAAAGCGCTGGTGTTTGACGCAACCGGACGGATGAAGGTCAGCGCTTACCGTGAATATGTCACGATCATGCCGCGTCCCGGGTGGGCGGAACTTGATTCGCGACTGGTAATGGATGCTTGTTTCGAGGTTATTAGTGAATCTGCCGCGCAAGCTTCAGAACCGATTGCCGCGCTGGCGATTTCCAGCCAGGGCGAAGCATTCACGCCGGTTGATGACGTTGGCGCAATTCTGGGCAACGCGCAAGTCTCGTTCGACACCCGTGCCGCAGCTATTGCCGGAGAATGGAGCGAAAAGTTTGGACGTGAAAAGCTCTATCGTATCACCGGTCATACCGCGCACCCCATGTTTACTTTGTTTAAATTATTGTGGATGAAACGTCATCAGCCGGAAATTTGGCACAAAACCGCTAAATTTCTCTGTTTCGAAGACTTGCTCGCAGCCAGGCTTGGAGCAACGCCTACCATGGGTTGGCCGCTTGCGGGGCGAACGATGCTGTTCGACGTTACGCGCAAAACATGGAATCAGGAAATTATTGATGCCGTGGGTCTCAGGAAAGAACAGCTGGCGATGCCGATGGCATCCGGCAGCGTGAGCGGAATCGTCAAGCCGGACATTGCCGCAAAGTTGGGATTGTCCACCGGCGTGAAAATTGTTACCGGCGGACACGATCAGGTAATGGGTGCGTTGGGCGCGGGAGTAATCAATGAAGGTTCAGCGATGTACGCCACCGGCACAGTAGAATGTATTACTCCGGCATTTTCCCGTCCGATATTCAGCGAATCATTGTTCAACAACAATTTATGTACTTATAATCACGCGATTGACGCCATGTTTGCCACGGTTGCGTTCAGTTTGACCGGCGGCAATATTTTAAAGTGGTTTCGGGACGAGTTCGGTCAGCGCGAAGTTGAACTGGCTAAAACGCCCGGTGCGGTTAATGCCTATGAACAACTGATGCGGCAAATGACCTCAACGCCATCCTCGCTTTTGGTGTTGCCTTACTTTACTCCTACCGGTACACCGTATTTCGATCCGGATGCCACTGGCGCAATTTTGGGGTTGAAACTTTCCACTACCCGCGGCGAACTGCTTCGGGCTCTGCTTGAAAGTGTCGCCTTGGAAATGAAATTGAATATGAAATTGCTGGAAAGGGCAGGTATTGTCATAAATGAATTGCGTGCCATCGGCGGCGGCGCGAAAAACCGGGTGTGGACTCAACTCAAGGCCGATGTCATGAATAAACCGATTACCACATTGGAAATTACCGAGGCTGGCTGCCTGGGCGCGGCGGCATTGGCGTGTGCGGCGGATTCAGAAGAGGATATTCGCCATTGTATTAATCGTTGGGTAAAGCCGGGAATCAAACTTGTGCCGAACCCGGAATACGCGGACATTTATGAAGAGAAGTTTTTGCGCTACAAAACACTCTATCCCGCGCTTAAACCACTCTTATAATTAGTGCCTGAACGAAAAAAGGCTTTTTCGTCGGCACTAAT
>JAGYNC010000376.1 GCA_018400135.1 Victivallaceae bacterium | reverse complement strand
GTTGACGACATAATCATAGGCTTCCAGCGGGATGTTCCATAGAGTGATGTCGTTGTTGTAGACGATGGCGGTTTTGTTCTCTTCCTGTCCTTCTTTGGCGAAGCGCATTTTCCGGACGCGGCAATCGGGATGATCTTTGGGGCTGTCCTCGCGCACGTCCGGGTGCGGCGGCAGAGTTTCATATTTGAGATGCAATTCGGCCAGTTCGGCACCGGCTTTGCTGAAGCTCCAGAAGAGTTTTGATTCTTCCGGCAACGGCAGACGCGGCAGGGTCTTCTTGAGATTGACGGCGAATTTGGCGCGGTATTGCTCACTGTGCAACACCCCGTAAACGTAATAAAAAATGTCCTGCTTCGTAACTTTCGGCCCACACAATTCCCGAACGTGGGACAGAATAAAATCACTGATGCCATCGCGGCGAACGTATTCCTCATCCGTGTCAAACAAATTCATCTGCTGTGTCTGTTCGTTCTTGTCGTAGTAGTAGAGCGGGAAACATTGGGTTGTACCCATCAAGTGCAAATCCGGCAATGAGTCGGTCATCAGAACAGTGAAAGGTCCGGTATCCCCAACGCTGGATACACAAATCACGAGGTTTTCGTGTTTTTGGGTCGGGAAGAATTGGTCAAATTGGCCACGGCGATGAATAACACGTTCACCGCAATAGGCATGATGTTTTGAGAATGGTCTATAGAGAGCAATGCGAAAATCTAAAGGAGAGAAATTTATAGAAATCCTGTCTTTCAGTAAAGCCAACAAACTACTGGACCATTTGATTACGGTTTCGTCCATTGAAACAACGTCCGCTGTTTTATTTCCAGAAGAGACTTTAAGATTGACAACCAGATCGTTATAAAAATCAACCATGCCTTTAATTTTAAGTGTCAACAGTGATTTCGAGAAGTTGTAAATCCAGGCATCACGAGCCGTCTCAAAACCTCTGGAAACGACAGTGAACACGCTTTGAGTTTTTACATCGAACTTCTTTTTTGGGGCGAGCGGGATGAGCTCCTCGAAGCCTTCGTCGCGGTGAGATATCCAGTCGCCGTGTCGATTTGGCTGAAGGATTTTCATCTCGTTCTTCATGTTGGCGATGGAATCGAAGGATTTGACAATTTCCAGCTTTTGTTCGCGGGAAAGATAGTCGCCGATGTCGTGGTAATAGATGGTGGCAGGCGGTTTGCTCATGGGATGGATGCTCCTGAATGTGTCGCGTTGTCCAATAGTTGCTCGATGCGTTTCCGCTCCCTGACGAGTTGAGTCTTCAATTCGTAGTATTCCCGTTTTTCGGTATCGGGTATCTGGATCAGAAGACGATATTGCATCCAATTGAATTGTGAACGCAGTGCGTTCACAATCGGATACGCGAGATAAAACTGTCGGCAAAAGGCCAGTTGGCGGTAGAAAAACCCGCTTCCGTATTCGGGTTCCATGACCTTGGCGAGATTACAGAGAAGACGGGAGCCGTAATCGACGCGTTGTTTGCCGCCTTGTTTCTCCTCGACAATGTACTTGCCAAGCTGCCAGTACATCATTACCCGAGCAGAATCAACGCTACGGATGGCGGACGCGCGGGCATCGGCAATGATACTGCGGACATCGGAAAGCAATCTGTCGGGAACAAGAGGTTGTCGAGTAGACATAATATGGTCTCCTACATTTAGGTTTACT
>JAGYNC010000375.1 GCA_018400135.1 Victivallaceae bacterium | reverse complement strand
ATCAGGCAAAGTTCAGTTTAGTAACAAATCATGTTTTTATAGGTGCAATCTAAATGCTGCTAATTTTGCTGGTACAAAATTATCTGGAGTTTTATTTGCACACATGAATCTTAGCTCTGTAGATTGGGGAGATGCTGATTTCAAAGGTGCTGATTTTATTGATGTATCATTTGATGGAGCAAACTTAAGAACAGTAAAAAATATTTCAAATGCAAAATTCAACAAGGTATATTATCTAGATATTTCAGAACAAGATAGAAATCAAATCAAAAATGAAATAAGCATCGCCAAAACGATAGGTGGAGATTTTAAAAATGTTATCTCTAAGCTTGAATACTTCTCAAACACAAAGAATACCATATTCCCCAAGAATTTTAACCCTTCTAAAGAAATGATTAACTCGTGGGAAATATATAGAAAGAATAGTATGTCATTTAATATTTTCCTTTTAAACGCAGACAGGAAGAAAAAAATAAAATCTTTGTCCAAATAATAAAAATCCACAGCCATCCCATAGGCTGTTGATAATTTGAAAGGTGACGGATTCAAGCTACTCTATTTTAAATCACTAAAAAGGAGCGGCTTATGAATCCGTCGAAGCATACAATGACCGTGTTGGGGCAGATATTCAAACTGATTCCGCGGAATTTAATTCCAAAACTTGCGCGTGAGCATGGAGTGGATCAACAATCGCGAGCGTTCAGTCCGACCAGCCATGTGCTGGCCCTGATGTTCGGGCAATTGTCTCATGCTCTTGGTCTGAACGACATCTGCGATACGTTGCGCAATCACAGCGGGGTGTTGACCACGCTTCGCGAGTCCAGTGCTCCCAGCAGGAACGGGTTTTCCCATGCCAATCGTACACGCAATGCCGATATGGCCGAAGCATTGTTTTGGGAAGTTCTCGATCATCTCGGAAATATTAGTCCCGGCTTCCGGTTGCAGGGGCGACGCTATTGCGCTATTCCGCGGCGATTCAAGCGAGTCATCAATGTGGTTGATTCCACGACGATTCAACTGGTTGCCAACTGCATGGACTGGGCAAAACACCGTCGTCGCAAGGCGGCGGCCAAGATGCACCTGCGTCTGGATCTGCGTTCATTCCTGCCGAATTACGTGCTGGTCAAAACCGCCGGCAGTAATGATGCCAAGGAAGCCAGGAGCGTCTGCGCTGGAATCAGTGCGGGTGAAATTGTGGTTTTTGACAAAGCTTATGTTGATTGCAAGCACCTTTACGATATGTCGCTACGCGGCATATTCTGGATAACCCGGGCAAAGGATAACATGAAGTATGAGGTTGTGGGACAGCATAACGCTCCCGAGGGCGATATTCTGCGCGACGTCAGAATCAGACTGTCCGGAGTAAAGACCTCGAAATGGTATCCGACCGAGTTGCGGCTTGTCGAAGCGATGGTGAAAGTGGACGGAAAACCCAGGAAGATGGCGTTCATCACCGACAACTTCAGTTGGGCGGCATCATCGATCTGCGATCTCTACAAGGCGCGCTGGTCAATAGAGGTGTTTTTCAAGGAAATCAAGCAGACCTTGCAGCTTGCCGACTTCGTGGGCTACAACGAGAACGCCGTGCGCTGGCAGATATGGACCGCGCTGTTGACCTATATACTCCTGCGCCTCATCGCCTGGCAAAGCAAATGGGGGCATACCTTTATCCGGCTGTTTACCGCCTTGCGGGGTGTGCTGTGGAGTCGC
>JAGYNC010000374.1 GCA_018400135.1 Victivallaceae bacterium | reverse complement strand
AGTCTCACTGTGTTAATGTCAAAAGCGAAAAGGAACTTCTAATATCCAACGGAATCGATTCCCGGCTCCCTTACCTGATAATTGGACATTCCTTGCTGGCTGTTGGATATTGAAATTTTCAGTATCCTCTCGATACGTTTCATGCGCTCGGAGAGCGCATACTACTTCCGGACGGCACGGAGGCCGTCCCTCCACCGGCCCGCGGCCGGTAGTTTTCCGCGCCTCTGGCGCGGCGGAGGGTCGTGCTCCTGCGCGACCGGCGTTGCATCCGCCTTTTATCCTCCGCGCCATCTTCGTTGTCAGCGCAGCGGTTGTTGTGCTAGCAATCGAAAAATTCCTACTCTACCACAAGTTTTTCCGCGTTTTTATGGTATAATTTG
The DNA here is from genome assembly GCA_018400135.1 of Victivallaceae bacterium. Taxonomy (GTDB): domain Bacteria; phylum Verrucomicrobiota; class Lentisphaeria; order Victivallales; family Victivallaceae; genus M55B135. The sequence continues at coordinate 1,339 of JAGYNC010000374.1, read as the reverse complement.
TGAAGAATAGTCTCTGGCAGTTCCAGGGAATCGAGAAACTCCTGATGCGTGTTATCAAAGTAGTCCCGGGCATAAACCACCCGATCCTGAAACTCGGTCAGAAAATTTATGGCAAATTCCGGATCGCGTTGTAATGCCAAACGCCCGGAACCGGCCGACATATCGCAATAGAAATTCGAATATTTCCGCAGTAATTCGACTGTTCTGCCGCCAGGAATAACTTTAGTATCAGCCGACGGATAATTGGTTTTGCTCCACAGATCATCATTGGAAATATGTATCCAGAAGCCGGGGGCGTGTCCCAGAAAAATTGTTTCAGGACAAGCCTGCAAAACACGTTCCAAAGTGTCAATCGTGCCGCCCCACCATTCACTCCACGGATCATTGTCAGTTCTCTGAAAACTGTACTGCAGATGAAAAATTACCGGCATTTTCAGTTCGCCGGCCACTTTGAACATACGTAGCGCGTCCGGACTGTCATACATCATCCGGCACTTGAATTCACCGCAGACCCTGGCACCATATATCTCATGCGCGGCCCGCAGTCTGGCGCAGGCATCCGGCAGGCGCGGATCCGGACAGTATCCCGGAATAAACCGTTCCGGCGCTCTTTCCTTATACGAAACGCATCGGCTGAACGGAATCGGACCGGTTTGCGATCCAAGCAATGATGCGGGAACTATATGCCGGTAGGAAGTCGCATATTCGTGTTCCGGACACTCCCAGTTCAGCAACCAGGTTTGCTCTATACCATACCGATCCATATTAGCAATAAATTTTTCCAGATCGTGTCCATGCCAATCCGGATGGTTATGCGCGTCGATAATTTTCATGATCTGTTACCTTTTTTACTTTCCTATATAAAATATGCCATTGGCATAATTATACCATAATTTTTAAAATTGTCAACAAAAAAACAGATTTAATAAAAAATTAAATCTGCACGAATTTAAAAACTATGGAGAATCGGCATCGTGAATTTTATTTTGCGACCCGCAAAATAAAATTCACGATGCCATCTTTCAAAATTTTCCGTTTTCGTGTCAATTCGTGAAATTCGCCTGCCTGTGCAAATACGGCAGACAGGTGGACAATCCTCCCTTTCCCCTTTGTGTTCTCTGTGCCTTTGTGCGAACAACTCCCCGTTCTCTCTCTAATCCCCATTAGTGTCGGATTAGTGAAGATTAGTGGTTTCTTCCCTCCTCTAGTTCTGCATTCCCCATCCGTGTCCATCAGTGGTTTTCGCCACTCCCCATCCCCTGATTTTTCATTCTTCATTTTTTATTTTGCATTCTTCCTACCCCTCCCATCCACCTCATCCTGTTATCCCGTCAACAAC
>JAGYNC010000373.1 GCA_018400135.1 Victivallaceae bacterium | reverse complement strand
AAATATCCGTTGAGGATATGCAGAAGATTGTGGACGCAAACGAGAAATTAGTTAAGGAGTTGAAAAAATGAGAGACATCAAAGAAGAAGCAAAGGGCCGGTGGTACGGAATTCTTACAGCAATGGGAATAAATGTAGGTGCTAACGGTAAGCATACGGCGTGTCCTGTTTGTGGGGGAAAAGACCGATTTCGCTTCGACGATAAGGATGGTTCCGGGTCGTGGATATGTAACCAATGCGGCGCCGGGAACGGTATTGACCTGATTATGCGAGTTTTAAACTGTGATTTTCGGGAAGCGGTTACCGAGATAAACAAAGTCATAGGCACGGCAGACGTTTCGAAGCCGCAACCGGAAGCACAAATATCAAAAGAAACCCTGCGGAAAATCTATGTTGAATCTCGACCGATAAGCACAGGCGATGCGGTTGATCTTTATCTTCGTAACAGGGGGTTGAATATTCGGAGCAATAAGCTGAGATTTCATCCGAACTGCTACGAGCCGGAGACTAAAACCAACATGCCCGCCATGCTTGCGACATATCAACTTGCGGATAGCACAGCAATCACGATGCACCGGACGTTTGTAACCCAAAACGGCAACAAGGCGAACATAGCGAATCCGAAAAAGGTTTTACCTGCCTTGCAGTCTATGTGCGGCGGTGCGATAAGGTTACAAGAGCCAAGGGACGGACTAGTCGGCATAGCAGAGGGAATAGAAACCGCCCTTGCTGTTACTCAGCTAACACAAATACCATGCTGGAGTGCCGTGTCCTCCACACTTTTAGAAAAGTTTGAACCGCCCAAGGGAATAAAATACGTGATGATATTTGCGGACCGAGATAAGAGCTACACTGGACAGAAGGCCGCATATGTACTTGCGAACAAATTGGTAATTAAATACGGGATAGAAACAGAAGTGCATTTGCCGAAGTACGGAGGCGATTTTTTAGATCAGCTAAATCAGGGGGGTTGACGTGGAATACACAGTCTATTTATCTCTTTACGGGAAGAAGATGAAAGTAGAGATTGAAGCACCGAACCCGGATGCAGCAAGAAAGCAGGTCCGGGATGACGTCAAGTTTCACAAGATTGTCGAGGTCGAGCAGGAATTGGAGTTTCTGAAAAACATTTTTGGGATGAAATAAAAAAGCCCCCACTCCGGTGAGGGCTTGTAGGTTACAAAATACACATTAACCAGATCATCACGAGCAACAAAACAAAGAAAATCATGGTCTCAATTATTTCGCTTATCATTTGCCACCTCCAAAGCTGTTTCGGCGTTTCGTATTGCCCGCATCTTCTCAGCGTTCGATGGAGACCGCCGGAGAAGCGAGATTGTTCTGTTAAGCGCGCCGGCCAGGATTTGGATATCCCAGCGTTGCGATTCGATAACCTCTTTTTGTTCTTCGACTTTTGCCGTCCAGCCGTTCTCAATCATGGCTTCACCTCCAAGTACTTCTTGATTATCTCGATGATAAGGTCCTGCATGGATTTATCTTCCACCGCCGCCCGGATTTTAAGTTGTTTCCGAAGTTCCAGCGGTACTCTACGGACTATGATTTCGCAATCTGTTTTCATTTCCCTTCCCTCCCCGTTTTTGATTTCACTCTACATCAATCAAATCATCATGTCAAGCATTATTTCGTGTTTTTCAATCTTTTTTTCAAATTATTTTAGTTTGTGAATAAAATCAATAGCTTTGACCCTAAAAAAAAATTCGACAGGTATCTGA
>JAGYNC010000372.1 GCA_018400135.1 Victivallaceae bacterium | reverse complement strand
GTATTCAAGACCGCGTTATTCGGCGCGATCTGAGTATTCCGCTTGATGCCAACAAGGTGGTTTCCATTATCGGTCCCCGCCGCGCGGGAAAGACATGGCTGTTGTATTCGCTTATCGAACAACTGCGGAAAGATATCGGGATTCGTAATATTGTTCATGTAAATTTTGAAGATGAACGCCTAACCCTGGATGCAAGCGGCCTGGGCCCGATCCTTGACGCTTATCAACAGTTGTATCCCGACCGCCCCTTGGACCAGGTTTATTTCTTTTTGGATGAAATTCAAAATGTGCCCGGTTGGGAAAAGTTTGTGCGGCGTTTGGCGGAGACAATCTCGCCACATGTGTTTTTGTCCGGTTCTTCCGCCCGGCTTTTAAGCAGTGAAATTGCCACCGCCTTGCGCGGCCGCGCCCTGCCATACGCCTTGTTTCCGTTGTCGTTCCGCGAGTATCTTCGTTTTAAAGGGGAGGAAACCGGAGACTTCCGTAGCACAGCCGGACGCAACCGGTTAGAGGCCATGTTCGGTAATTTCCTGCGGGAAGGCGGATACCCGGAAACGTTGATGATGGATGATCCGACACGGACGCGGACACTGCAATCGTATTTCGAAATAATGCTCTATCGCGACATAGTGGAAAGATATGCCATCCGCCGTCCGCATTTGGTTAAAGACCTTGCGCGCCGGTTGTTGGCCGGCAACGCGCAGGTTTTCTCAGTGCATAAATACTACCGTGATTTACGATCACGGAATGTGCGCGTCACGAAAGATGCGCTCTATGCGTTGACCGATCATTTTATGGACGCCTTGTTTGTCGTGCCGGTCGCCAAGGGCGATCCATCCGCGGCCAAGCAGGCGCAGTCGCTCAAAAAATATTATATAAACGATACCGGGCTTTTGAATGCATGCTTATTTATTCCTGCTGAAAATCGCGGCGCCTTGCTGGAAACATTTGTGCTGTTGGAATTACATAAGCAGGAGAAAAAAGCGGTCTATTATTCCGAGGCACATGAATGCGATTTTCTGGTCTTGGATAAAGGTGCTGTTACGGAAGCAATCCAAGTGTGTCATGATCTGACGGAAGATAATCGCCGCCGCGAACTGGCCGGGCTTCAATGCGCCATGGCGCGGTTCGGTTTAAAACACGGCACACTGCTGACGCACCGGCAGAAACAGGAGCTGCAGACCGGTGCCGGCCGTATCCGCGTTCTACCGGCCTGGGAGTGGAGCCTGACACAGGCTTGACAGGTGGTGGAACACAAGTAATTTGTTAGGAAATGCTGGCGCATAAGAACATCAAACGCATCCAGTTTGAATACGACCTTATCAATCACCAAGTGTTGCAATGGCCGGTCGCGCGCGGGATGGGATTGTAGGCCGGCAGGGAGCGGATATCGTGTTAAGGTAAAGCGCGATACGAGCAGGAGATCGCAGGCTCAGCTTTAGCAGCGGCCAAGTTCGTTAAGTATTAATTCGAGGAGTGACCCTGAGACACCCAAAGAGAAATAATCCGCGCTCCGCGCGGAAGGGGGGCATTATGTCTATTGACACCGCGCCTTTGATGAGTGGGCCGCCCTCTGAGGCCGCTGGTGTAAGGGCGCGACGATCTGCCGGGCCTGAAAATTTGCGTCATTATTTTTTATCCTTGCCAAAAGGCAATATATTGTGTTTGTTTCCTTTAATTAAGGAAAGAAAAAATGCTCGATTTGTTTAAAACCCTGATTGCTGATTTTCATGCGCGAG
>JAGYNC010000371.1 GCA_018400135.1 Victivallaceae bacterium | reverse complement strand
GAGTGTTGGTCAAAGTAGGTCGCGACTGCCAGGCGCGACTTGGCCGCGGTCGGCGATCGCGGCCTACTTCGGAGCCTCACGAACGATGCCGGGCTCAAAACTTAATGGCATTAACCTAATTAAATCCCAACCATGACTCCACCGCCACAAGGGCGGTGGTGGTCAATCGTCCACTCCACAAGTGGCTGTGCCACTCCAAAGACGCTTCGCGCCAGTAAGAATAACTGGCACCTAACCGACTTATATTGAAAAATCCAAATATTGGTAAAACGAGCATCCGGCGAGACATCAGGCCGCTGTTATCAATTCTTTAAATTGTTTAAAAAGGTACGTAGCGTCGTGAGGTCCCGGGGCCGCTTCGGGGTGATATTGCATTGAAATCACCGGTTCATGCCGATGTCGTAGGCCTTCCATCGTCTGATCGTTTAAATTGACATGCGTAACTTCAACCTTGCCGTTACTCAACGATTGTGCGTCAACGACGAAATTATGGTTTTGTGAAGTGATTTCAACTTTGCCGGTTTGTAAATCCATGACCGGATGATTACAGCCATGATGCCCAAATTTCAGTCGATATGTTCTTCCTCCGAGCGCTAAACCTATTAATTGATGTCCGAGGCAAATGCCCATCATTGGAATTTTACCGATCAACGCCTGGATATTCCGGACGGCATAATCAAGCGGGGCGGGATCCGCAGGACCGTTTGACAGAAAAACGGCATCCGGTTTCAGTTTCAGAACTTCATCGGCGGCAGTATGCGCCGGGACAACTGTAATCGCCAGGCCCTGTTCTCGCAGTCGGCGCAGAATATTCCACTTTATACCAAAGTCATAGGCAACAATGTGAAAATTGGGATCCACCGGATTTTCATCTCCCAGTCCCCAGGTAGTATCTGCTTCGGCATGAGTGTTCCAGGAAAAGATTTCGCTGCAGGTCACTTTTTTAGCGTAATCCTGATTATCAAGACCTTCCCAGGCACGCGCTTTTTCAACAGCCTCTTCAGTATTCATGTTGCCGCTGGCGCAAATAAATGCTTTTAGCGTGCCGCCATCGCGAAGCTTGGAAGTAAGAGCACGAGTGTCAATACCTGCAAGTGCTGGTGTATTGTTCTGACGCAAACATTCGACCAGAGAAACTTGGCTGCGCCAATTCTGAGGTTCGTTCATTTCATGCACGATCAGGCCATTGGCAAAAACGCGGGCGGCTTCCGCATCTTCACTGTTCATGCCGGTATTGCCGATTTCCGGGTAGGTCATAGTAACGATCTGGCCGTGATAGGACGGATCCGTCAGGATCTCCTGATAACCAGTCATGCCTGTGTTAAAGACAACTTCACCCAGGGCATCAGTTTCCGCCCCAACTGAATAACCGTGCAGGACCGTACCGTCTTCCAATGCAAGAAAGCATTTTTTTTCCCGCTGTTCTTTCCAATTTTTGATCATGAATTATTCCTACGAGGTTCAGATTTATATGTTGAATATAAGCGTGTTCAGCATTGACCGCCGCCGCCGTTCTTGCGGCGGGAGGTTTCCGCTTTCCGATTTATTCAATCTTCGCCCCACCGGGATAAACCCGGTGGAGGCGGCATTCCCGAGCAAACCCCTGATACGTATCCATCAGTCAGACTAGTAAAATGACACAGCGTTTCGTTTGGTGATCGAAACATCACTGAAGGCTGAAATCACGCGCCAGCGGTGACAACGTTCCGCGCATTGCGATCGCGCGCAGTGCGAACCAATG
>JAGYNC010000370.1 GCA_018400135.1 Victivallaceae bacterium | reverse complement strand
ATCCGCGGCGTTCGCTGCGTCGGAGAGATTGAAGCCTGGGAGTCCAAGATGCATAGTATACTTACAGTAAAAAGCTCTCAGGACGCCCCGCTTGGCGTATCCGAGTCGGGCTGTATCGGATTATCTACGAAATAGACGACAAGCATGTACGTATTTTAGTTGTGGCAATCGGTCACCGCAAAGAGATTTATCGATAACGAACAAGACAAATACAGCGGATCCTCATACTTCGGGCCGCTGATTTGCACGTGGGACTGAGAAAGTCGAACGAGTGTTAGTGGACGCTAGGGCCGCAAACCCCTGCTTTATGGAGTTTATTAAATAATGGAACAAAACATAAATATTGATATATCAGAAGAAATTTTAAACAAGTGGCAAAATATTGTGAATATTTTATCAGAATTGGTAAATATTCCTGCAGCCTTAATTATGCGTCTTGTTCAATCGGATATAGAAGTTTTCGTTTCAAGCCAAAGCGAAAACAACCCTTACCAACCTGGTAATCATGAGCAATTTCTTGGATCGGGTTTGTATTGTGAAACTGTGATTAATACCAATGAAAAGCTTCTTATTCCCAATGCACTTACAGATGACAATTGGAAAAATAACCCAGATATAAAACTTAACATGATCTCATATCTAGGTTTTCCCATTCTTCTTCCCGATGGGAAACCATTTGGGACGATCTGTGTGCTTGATAATAAGGAAAATTCCTATTCTGAAACATATGAAAATCTTTTGAAAAACTTCCGTGATATTATTCAGTCTGAGTTGGGACTTATATACATAAACAAAGTTCTGGGTGAGGAAAACAAGGATCTTTCTGATTATCTTGAAGAAATTAAAACACTTCGTGGAATAATCCCAATTTGCGCTAAATGCAAAAAAATCAGGGATGATGAAGGTTTTTGGACACAAGTAGAAAAGTATATTGAAGATCGTTCAAACGCACAATTCAGTCACGGACTTTGCGAAGAATGCGCAGATGAACTTTACGGTGACCAGGCCTGTTATTAAAAAATAACAAACAAGCCGTAACGAAATGCATTAACTCGGACGGGATTCGTGCCACGTCTTTCTGTGAACCAGTGATCTTTGTCTGTGAAGCAAATTTGCGGCAGGCAGGAGGAGTTCCAGGTGTACCTGAGTGCAAACAACATGTCGATTGCGCAAACATCGGCGATGTCTCTGCCTCCACGCCGAGCCTGATCCTCGACCACGAAACCGGTTTGCTCAGCAACTATTACTATGAGCGTGGCAGGGGTATTCTTCGGCGTCGAGTCGTCGATCCGGACAGTGTGTTCGACAATCCGCTAAACTGGCCCGCTTCCGAGGCGGTTGCCACGGGTAGTACAATCGGGATCGATTCAGGCAACGTTAACGCCACCAAGATCGGGGGCACACACTTCCTTGCTTTCTATTCCGGCAAGGCTCCTGACACGGCGGTGTTGGTATCTGAGCTTCCGGCACCGACTTGATGTGGAAAGGCTGTTGGGCTGCCCGGGCGGCCCGCCCGAACAGCGGCATTACGACAACGGTTCGAACCGGAACGTTTAACTGGTGCAGGCTGGTGATTCGCCTGCAGCATTTGTGACTTTGTTCTTGTCGTGCGGAGTTCTGGAGTTTTACGGTGAAAGGGGGATGCCGGACATTTCAGCCATCGTATTTAATCGGTATGCTTAAGCTGGTAATTTGCCCCGATTGTTGCTTTTTCCCTCAATTGTACCTATTGTCTTATTAAGTTGCGC
>JAGYNC010000037.1 GCA_018400135.1 Victivallaceae bacterium | reverse complement strand
TTTGGATGATGCCCTGGCAGAGCCGGTCGAATTGCTCTAGTGCTTTCTCGCCGCAGTTTTTGGTAATGAACGCGGCCGGCTTGACCTTGGCCTCGCCATAATCGAGAAAACCGCGCGGCATCTCCCAGAACTCCCAGGGATGGAGGTAAAAACATACCACCGGACGATGTCCGCGGGTTGAAACATAGTCGATAAAACTATCCATTTTCTTAAGAACGGCACCAGCGGACTTGGTGCGGAACAGCGGCCACTGGTCGCGGTCGCGCTGGTATTCCGGGTCGTTGCTGGTCATTGTCAGGTCACAAAAATTGGGAATCTCGACAAGCTTCATCTTTCCCTGGCGCGTCCAGTCTTTCGCCGACGGACGATAAGGAACAAATTGCGTGCGGTAGAAATAGAGCGGCAACGACGCGTCTGCCACATAACCGAGCTTTTCCAGCACGCGCACCACCTCGTTGCTGCCCCACAGCCGTGGACAACGAAAGCTCCCGGGCTGAACGCCGCTAATTTTGCGGACAATTTCAGTCGCCAGGCTTATTCTGCCCTCGACTTCCGATTTCATTACCGGCCAGTTGTTAGGCAACGGAAAAATGGGATCGCCGAGCGTCTCGTGGTACATGCCGTGACAACCGGTTTCGTGTCCGGCATCACGCACTTGTTTGACAACCGCCGGATTGTTCTGCGCGGCATGCCCGGTCCAGAAATAGGTGGCTTTGACTCCGCGTCGCCGCATCACCTTGAGCAGTTCGCCAGTGCCGTGCTTCACCCCCTCGTAATAAGGGGTGAACGAGCCGATGTCGGTTTCCATGTCGATCCCGAACACCACATCAAATTCGGTTTTCATAATATTTTTAATTATTCCTCGGTATGAATTTTGTCCATTTGGGAACTGAACGGCACCGCGCCTTTTGCGGTGATTTCATAACCGGTCTCGATACGGACGCCGTGGAATTCCGGATGGCCGAAGAAACTTACGTCCACACACACGGTCATTCCCGGCACCAGCACGTCGTTGCTGCCCGGGCCGAAGAACGGCGACTCCGCTTCATGCAGACCGATGGTGTGAACAAACGGACACACCAGGTATTTGCTGAATCCATGCTTTTCAAAGTAGGCGCGTGCGGGAGCGTCGATTTCGCGTCCGGTTTTGCCGACAACCAGTTGTTCTTTGGTCAGACGGAATGCTTCGCGCAGATGTTTCATGCACTCCTGCTGACGCAACGAATACTCGCCGTTTACTGGCAAAGCATCGCCCATCACGCCGGCGTAGCCGTTGATTTTCGGAGCTAAACCGATCATCACCAGTTCGCCGCTTTCCACCTTTTTTGAACTCGCCGTGGGCACCACCGCATTGGCTCTGGCTCCGCTGCCGACAATCGCGCTGAATCCAAACCCACTGGCACCGCGGCTGCGCGCGGCAAATTCACCTGCCGCGGCGATCTCGATTTCAGAGACACCGGGGGCGACTTTAGCCTTCATGGCGTTGTAGCAATAATCCGCAATTCCAAACGCGGCACGTATCTGCTCGATTTCCCAGGGGGATTTGTTATAGCGTAGTTTTACGTAATCATCGGTAATATCCACCAGTTTCACGCCGGCGAAACCATCAACGATGCCCTTGTAGCATGCAGCCGGCATCCGATCGGCTCCGACCAGCCCGACCGCCTTGACTGTTCCCAGCGTCTGATTGAGTTCCGCGAATAACTGCTGAAAGTCGATGATTACGGCGTTGGGATACTCTTCATCCGGCACCATGAACACCGGGAAGTTGCGGGTTTCGGTGATGGCACTGTCCAATTTGGCGAAGGGCTCGCTTTCCGGACCGCCCAGCAACATTGGCGTGCCCTTGCGCGGCACCAGTACCGCGCCACTTTCAAATTGCGGACACCAGCCAGTAAGATACCAGCCGTTACCGATGTTGAATTCATCGTAATAGACCAGCGCCAGATCAAGCTTCTTTTCTTTCAACAGACCACGAACCTGGTTCAACCGTTTTTCTGCTTCAGACTGAATTAAATAACCCATGACATAAATCTCCTTAGTATATTTGTTCAAAACCTCAATGCCGCAGTGAATCTTTGGTTCCCCATCGAGCATTGATATTTACCTTCAAAAGCCAATTAACTCTTTTTTAGAGTACAGTTTTTATGTGGCGCCTGCAAGGCAAAGACATAGTTGATAGACAACTTGGTTTATTTGAATCCACACACCACATGTTTTGCCGGGTTGAAGGACTACTGAAACCGAAGTTCTCCCCAAATCCCAGAGAACATGTATCATTTAAAATGCTCTTTCCTTTCTATGTTCCTCGTGCCTTTGTGTGAGACAAATTTCCATTTTACTTCTTTCTCTCATCCGTGTTCATTCACGTTATCCGCCTGCCTGTGCAAATACGGCAGACAGGCAGCTTCTCCCTCTCCTCATTTTTCATCCTTAATTTTTAATTTTTCATTTTTCATTTATCGTGCTTTCCCTGATCAAAAGGCGGGGAATCAGTTGAATCTTCAGTATCGTCCGGTTCAGGTTATAACCTTTGAGTAAATAGTCAATGGCACTTCTTCCCAACTCTTCATAGTCCAAAAACACAGTGGTGAGACGCGGAAAGAGATGCTCACCCACCGGCAGGCCGTCGCAACCACAAACTGCTACATCGTCGGGGATCCGCAGATTTCTCGCCAACAGGGCGCGATAGACACCGGAAGCCATTTCGTCGTTGGTAAAAACCGCATCGAATTGTTGTTTTTCATCAAGCAGCCGCGAAACCTCGGCGCAGGCGGAGTCGGACGTAAAATCCGAGTTGACAATCAGTTTTTCATCCACTTCGAGTCCATGCCGCGCCAGAGCGTCGCGGTAGCCATGTTCAATATCCCGGGAGAAGAAATGTCCGGTTGTGCCGCTGAGCAACAAAATACGCCGCCGGTCTTGTGCCAGGAGATGTCCGACACCGATTCTGGCAGCCTCAACATTGTCAAAAACCAGCGCGTGATGAGGTTCAACTCCGCTGATTCCCGGATCGTCCAGCAGAATAGCCTCCGGACTCGCCTGGAGCAAGGCGGCAAGTTTTTCAGCATCAAAACTGCCGACAATCATGGTGCCTTCGGCATCAGAGGAGCGTACATTCTCCAGCAAACGAATAAATTGCTGATAGTCGCCGTTACAGGTACGCACTACGCATTCATAACCATTTTTCGCCAATTGCTGTTCAATAGTAGTCAACAGTTGTGAATGAAAAATAGCCATATTGCGACCAATGGTGCCGGCAATTAGCTGAAAACGCAGCGTCTCTTTTTTGTCGCCATTTGAAGGACGCCCCAAGCGCGGTGCCCGAATGTAACCAACCTGTTCGGCAACGTCAACAACACGGCGACGCGTCTCTTCCTTGACCTTGGTGTCGCCGCGCAACGCCCGGCTGACGGTCATCGCGCTCACGCCGCATTCGCGGGCTATGGCAGCAATATTTTTTTGTGGTTTTGTTTTCATATTAGTTATTATAACCCCAAAAATGTTAAAGTCAACATTTAAACAAAAATCAAAAGCGAAGAACGGGGAGTTTTACCACTAATTGACACTAACAGGAGAGGAAATATTTCTCACACAGAGGCGCGGAGGCACAAAGGAGGAAATCCGGATCGGAAAAAGTACCTTAAGCTTCCAGCTTGAGATCAAATCGGAATGTGAAGGAGAAAACCACTAATTGACACTAATGAACACTAACAGGGGAGAGTTTCTCGCTCAAAGGCACTGAGAAGATGGTTTTTCCGGGCAAAGCCCGGTGGAGGGACGGCCTCCGTGCCGTCCGAAATGCGCGGTCGCGCGGGAGCACGACCCTCCGTCGCGAGATATAGAGTATAAAGCGGCTCCGTCGCGCCACAAACCGATGCGCTCAAATGGCGCACTTTTAAATAAAATGAGTTGCAAAATCCGGTTTTGGTTATATAGTTATAGATATAACATTTTACATCTAAGTTTGCGGATTCTATGGTTTAAGGTTTTTTAAAGACCTAAGCTCAAAACAAAAATTATCCAATTTATCACGGATTCAGTTTATGGTTATCAGCAATAAAGCCGCGCTACCCAAATATCAGGAAATACGCAGTTTTCTGATGGAACGCCTCTCTTCCGGCGCTTATCAGATCGGGGACCGCTTATATTCGGAAAATGAACTTGCCAGAAAGTTTGCAACCACCAATCTCACCGTACGCCAGGCAATGGAACTCATGGAGCGGGACGGGTTTATTGAACGCAAACGCGGTAGCGGCACATTTGTTCGCAAGCTTCCGAAACGTCCCAGCAAACTACAGGTCATCGACCATTGCGCGATTGGTATTTTGACCGGCGATATCGAGTTGGCCAACAACCTGGCGCTGGGGAACATCATCAGTTCGTTGCACCAGTGCGCTTCTGAAAATGGCTATATGTTGTACTTGAGCCACAAACACGTAAAATCGTTGATTGACTCCAAGGTCGAAGGCATTGTGGCCGTCGGTATCTTTAATGCTGAAACAGTCAAACTACTCGAGGAAAGTCGTATTCCGGTTGTCGGTATCGGATCAAGTATACCGTGTAAATTCCCAACCATAGCGACTGATTTCGGACAGGAAGGTCGTGAGGTTATTCAGTATTTTCATCATCAAGGACTGAATAATGTTGCCGTGATTGGCTCCGGTACCGAGGCTGAACGAGCAACCAGTATGTTGCCGGCAATGCAAGAAGAGACAGAAAAGATTTCCGGCATGGCGGTAAGGTGTTTTGTCAATCCACCGGAAGGTGAATACGCCCGCGTCGTAAAATTAATGAAGGAAAGCAAACCTGATGTGCTGTTTTTGTTGAACGTGATCAGCGTATCCCCGGTGTTGCAGGCTCTCAACGAATTGAATTTGGAAATTCCTGACGATATCTCCATTCTGGTACATGGCGAAAACACCTTGGCGCTGCACCCCAATATTCCGCTGGCAATCGTGCATAACGATACCGCTTCCGGATGTCGGAAAATTATGGGAGAACTGTTGCAAATCATCAAAACCGGCAAAATCGGCAACATGCATTACGACTACAAACGCAAGATCCTGAATCTTGGTTCAATCAAATAATCAACAGAACCAGTTGAAAATAAATAAAATTTTTTTAGTAAAATTATAAAAATACTATTGACAAATCCAGGGTTATATAGTATTATAAATAACTAGACATAATTAAGCCGCAACAAAAGACAGGGAGGTGCCACATAAAGATACATGATTATGAGACTGAAAGCAGTCATCTATTGTGAAAGGTTAATTTCACATAACATCAACAATTCAAAAATGTTTAACCGGAGGTCGAAAAATGAGAAATCAAAAAAGTCGTAAGTCGTTACCGTTCACGCTCATAGAACTCCTCGTTGTGATCGCGATCATAGCAATCCTGGCAGGCATGCTGTTGCCGGCGCTGGGTAAAGCCAGAGACAAAGCGAAAGCAATAAAATGCCTTTCAAATTTAAAATCTTGTACTAGTATGTTGGGTATGTATGCGGATGACTATAACGGAATCTTTCCAACTTATTACACCTATATCAGCCCAATTAACGGAACCACTGCATATTCCTGGGCTGATTCTCTGGCAACAGCGGGATATCTTACTAGTGGGAACACACTCAATCCGGAAGTGATTGGATGTCCAAGTATGCCGGCTAGTCGACGCAGCGGTGATACAATCAATGGATATTTGCAAAAAATTTATGGAATTAATGCCTCCGCAGAAGTATCAAAGACTATGTATAAGCCAGCAATAAGCACGGGAACTATAGCCGGGGGCAATTGCTTTTTCAACATCAAAAATGTAACACAACCATCTAACGCTATAGTGTTATCCGACAGCATATACAAAACTGTTTCGCCTAACGACTTTCAGATGTATAGGTTGGATCGAGCCAGCAATGATTTATCTCCCCATTTTCGCCATGCGAAAAAAGTAAATTTATCGTTTGTTGATGGACATGCCGCCGACAAGAGTGTGGGCGAGGTAAGCGTTATAGTTGGCGGCAAGGATTATGTTACTCCGTCACTCAGATATATTGATGATCACTATATTGCACGTGAATTGAGACCTTAACAGAGAACTGTAAAGTTCATTATAATTTCTGATTGCGTGGATGTAAAACAATATATATAGTTTTATGATAATTTGCCACATTTATGCAAATAAAGAATGCGTTCTACACTTATGTCCTTAAATAAAATAATCCCCTTATAAAACAAAAGGAAACATGTCATGTCTATTAACTGGTATAAAGCAATAACAATATCAGTCTTACTGCTATTGGTTAATATTCTAACAGCTGGAGAGACAACATACATTGAACAGGATTTTGATGACAGCAAATACTTCAAGCCGGGAAAAATAAGCAGTCAGGGTGATTTGACGCAAGAACGTGGGCGATGGAGCGGACAAAACGATCCCGCATTTGAGATTGTAACTTCACCGGTACATTCAAAACCACATGCTCTAAGAATAAAACGAGTAAGCTCCCCTCAAAGAATGTGGCTTGCTCGCTCAAAACCGTTTCCTGAAAAGCGCAATTATAAGGTAAGTTTCTGGTGTTATGCCAAGGATCTGAATCGTTTTGGGCTTTTTGTAACGAAAAGCAGAAATTTAAAACAGATAATCGGGGGGATAAGCCTAAGTTCAATGCAGCGTCTGATGCTCTACAACCCGGAAAAAGAGGGCAATAACAAGTGGCAGCAGACAAAATTGACGGCTCCGCATGGTTCGTGGTTTCTTTGTGAATTGAAGTTCGATGTTGGTCGTAATGTATATTGGATGGAAATTACAGACAACGATAAGGAAACTCAAAAAAGTCGAGAATTTCCCTTGGAGATAAGTTCTCCGATGACTGCGCTGTTTTTTCTCAATACTCCGCCCAATGGCAGCAGTGTCGTAGTTGATGACATCAAAGTTACTTATGAGAGCGAAGAGGCCAGCGATGTAAGCGATCGAACTAATTATACCTTGGCCGCTAAGCTTGACAAAGAGCATTTTAACGCGGTTAAAGATAAAAATTATCAAACCGGAGTAGATTTAAAAGGTGAGACCGATTTAACTATTGATCTGGGAACCGATAAACTGGTAGATATGATCCGGATATATTCAGGAAAGCCTAATGGCACCGGGAAACTCAATGCATGTCAGATAAACGGACTGAACGCTTCCGGACAACATCCTGAGCTTTCCGGGAAGGGCACAGAAAAGAAACGCGGAAATCTGTATTTTACAGAATATAATTTCAACCCGGAAGTACTTAGTTCTTTGTCGTTTAAATTCAAGGCGGGCAATGCTTTTGTGCAGGAAATCGAAATTCTTTCGCCCAAGATTGTCAATGCCGATGCCTTAAAAGAAGCGTTCCAGAAAAAAGTTTATGGCGAATTCCGTCTTCCGGTTTATCAAGACCAGAAAACAGCTTACTTATATTTGTACAATACGGATAAAATGCCGTACAAAGTCGCGTTAACTTTAACCGAACGTTTTTCAGGGAAAACCATAAACGCCGCCCGGGAAATAAATTTGCGGCCTGGCGAAAATAAAATCCCTTTTGATCTTGGCAACCTTAAAGACGGGTACTATGTTGCCGCAATCCAAGATGCGACAAGCAACTCGAAAAATATTCAGTTCCTGCGTTCGTTACGGGTCCAGAAGCCTATGCCTTCTGCAAAGAAAAATTTATATACCATGTCCGGCAAAAAGATGTTTTTTCCGGATGACCATTACCTTGCGTCATATCGCAATCTGGTTTTCAAAACGTGTGAGGGAAAGCTGATTGAAGCAGTAAAACCGAACCTTGATTCAAATGATTTCACCCAGTTGGGGAATAATATATTTTTTGACAGCAACGGTAAACTGAACATTCTTTTTCATCGGCTTAACCGTAGTTGGGGTCGTGAACAGAAAAGACGTTATTTTCTGGCGACAGCTTCCTTGGATAACCTGAGTGACTGGAAAATACAAAAACTTGACAGGGTACCGCGTGTTCCCGAACAATCTTACGCCGGGGGGGAGATAACTGGATTAGTCCAGCCCGGAAAGAAAAACGGGCAAGCTGTAAAATTGCGTTTTTACGATCCGGCAAAGGATGGCAAAGTAAGATTGGACCAAGTTCGTGTATGGTTTATCAGCCGTGGGGCGAAAGATTCTGAAATAAGTGGAGACATAAGCTCCCTGAATTGGTCTGCAATCAAACCTCAACGCGGTTCAGGCTGGCCGATCTGGTTCAAAGCTCCCGGTGTTGGACTGGTTCTTACACGAACACCTTTGTATCAGGATATGGCTTACGTACTTTCGGAACTCGAAGACCCGAAAGCAAGCAATGACAACTGGGCAGGACAGTTTCTTGCTGAAGATGGTAAAACTTTCTTCTTTACCAGGGCAATGTGCATGAGGCGTTTCCCTCCTTTCAATGCGCCCTGGGACAACCTGCCGGGCGTTTCGCGGATACTGACAGTGTTTTATACCCAGGACGGGCTTAATTATAAAAGTCGTCGTATGGCCTTGCCTGATTTAACCGATCCTGTTGCAAGTCAGCATTACGGAGGTTCAATACGTCTGGCTCAAAACGGCAATGGATTGATGTTGATGTACACAATGAGATATAAAGCATATACCCAGCAAATAGATTTGACTATGGCATACAGTTGGGATGGCATCCACTGGGAAAAGTTTCCGGGTGATGAAGTACTGGGTGCAAACGGGTCGCATGGTAGTTTCAGTGGCGGGCATGTATGGAGTCCTTCAATAGGAATAAACAGAGGTAATAAAACATATTATTTGATACCAAGAATCGGACAAGTATACCACTTTCAAAGCGAAATAGCTAATTCGATGGATGCTATCAAAAAAGTTTCCGCTAAATATATGAAGGCGCGTTTCGAACCAAGGCAATTTGAAAAATGTCCGCTGTTTAAACTATTTGGTTCCTGGGAAAAACTTGCGGAGGATACTCTAAACTGGGGAGTTGGCGTGGGAGTTTTGGTTTGCCGGAAAGACGGACTTTTCTGCGTAGAGGCCGGAGGTCAAAAAGGCGAGTTCGTCACTTTGCCGTTAAAAGCCGCAGATTCCATGAAAATAAATGCTGAAATAGACAATGGCGGATATATAAAGCTCCAGCTTACGGACACGAAAGGAAACCCTTTGCCGGGCTATTCAGGCGCAAACGCCGCATTGCTTAAATGCGGCGACTACATGGATGAGGTCTTGAGCTTTGGCAGCCGAAAACGTTTACCGGACACGGAATTTAAAATCGTGGCAGAAGTGTTTAAAGCAAAACTTTTCACGTTAAGCTTTGAGTAAGGGTAGCCTAATGTTTTCAGAAAATGTTCAATGGCTGGATTATGCCGTAATGTCTATATACCTGATCGCGGTGGTCGTTATCGGTATTTATTTCAGCCGTGATGAGAAAAATTCTTCAGACTATCTGCTGGGCGGTCGCAAAATGCCGGTGATGGCAATCGGGATATCCGTTATGATGAGCCTGCTCAGCTCTATTTCAATAGTCGCGGTACCGGGGGAAATATTTAATCACGGTTTGACTTTATATACGTTTAATTTATTATTACCGATTATGGCGATCCCGGCGTTTTTGATATTCATCAGGTTTTATTTCAAGCTGAACAGCTTTACACCTTATGAATATCTTGAGAAAAGATATAACAGCAAAGTCCGGGTGGTGGTTGCCGCCTCCGCGTTATACTCGCGTTTTCTTTACCTCGGAACCATTTTATTTGCGACAAGCAAGATGTTCGAGGGAGCGTTTCAGTGGCCAGCCGAAGTTACAATATTGCTTGTCGGAATAATCGGAGTAACATACACTGTGCTTGGCGGTATGAAAGCAGTTGTCTGGAGTGACGTTATGCAGTTCTTTGTGCTGGCGGTCGGAGTTGTAATCATTTTGACTATTCTTTGCCTGAGAATCGATGGAGGGGCAGTTGGCGCGGTAACCTATGCCTTTGAGCACGGACGCAATCTGGACTACATGAAAAGAGCTGATTTTTATTATTATTCGCCTTATGTACGTTTTTCTTTCTGGATTTTGCTGTGGAATGCTATTTACGGACCTTTGACAATGGCCGCATCTGACCAGGTGGTTGTTCAGCGTATGCTCAGCGTAAAAACCTGGAAACATGCTTTAAAAGCGCAGATATTGTCCAGTGCAATAACAATTCCAACATCACTGATGTTATTTTTTATCGGGTTGGCCGTTTTTACATTTTATGGACAAAACCCTGATCCTGCGATTGGCCCGCGAAATGGAGATATCGCATTTTTTTCGTTCATAAGAAATTATATGCCGAGTCCACTCCTTGGACTGTTTATGGCTGGAATGTTAGCGGCGATAATGAGTTCTCTGGACTCGTCACTTAACAGTGCGGCAGCTCTTTGGTTGAAAGAATTTCATCAGAAATATATTAATAAAAAATTGACGGATGCCAATGAGGTAAAAATTTCCCGAATTGCTACTCTTATATTCGGCATTGCCGCCATCTTGTTTGGATTATTAATGGGAGGCTCAAGTAAAATATTGTCTCAGTCTGTAGTTGAAGTTACTACCATATTTTATTTGTTTGCGGTAGCGACAATGCCCGCGTTCCTGTTTGCGGTTTTTTCGCGCCGGGCAAACTCGACTTTGGTTTGGTTGTTGACCGCATATGGTTTCGGAAGTGCCTGGGCGGATAAAATTTGGTATGCTTTGTCCACCTACAGCAAGAATAACTGGAAGGCTGGAGAAGCATTTGGTTGGGCTGGTCCTCTTGAGGCGTCGTATTTGTTCTTTTCGCTTTGCATTGCTTTAACATTAGTCGTTATATGGTTTGTGGTACGCCGTACTAAAGGCTGGGGGTTTGGAATGGGATTGGCAGCCGCCTTAGGAATGGGTTTTTTTCAGAATATTCTAGTTTGGTATGCTTACAGCAACACTTTAATTACCGACGTACCGCTTGCGCGAAGCTTTGCTTTCAGTCTGCCAATAAGCCTGTTTTTTGGCGTAATAGCGCTTTTCTTCTGCAAAATCCCGTCGAGAGAAAAATATTTCGGTTTAACCCTAGCCACTGTTAATGAAGAAATGTTAGTCGAAGGCGAAAACAAGAGAGAAATATAACTATACAAAAAACTGGTATTAGATCCGGTTACAAAATTTTGCGTGTCCGGGCGGCAAGCTCTTTTGGCACGCGGTCACGGGTAGTTATGTAATTGGCTCATTAAAAAAAGAAATTGTTATATAATGAAAAAATGGCAAACAAAGGGTTTTGAGCAGTTTCGAGCTGGAACTTTCGGTAACGGCGGACAAAATATATATGTTTCAAAAAGCGGTATTCTTCAACGGATTCACCAGACCGATTTAAACCGTAATGGCTATGTGGATTTGATATTTTGCAATTCCCAAAACCATGAGGAAATGGAGCCTATAGATGTTTATCCCGACCCGCTCGGGGAACCTTCAAATTGTGAAAAATTATTTATTGGAGGAGCAACCTCGGGAACTGTTGCGGATCTTAATGACAACGGGTGGGAAGACTTGATAATCGGGTGTTCCTGGGACGGTATAACCCACATGTCAAATTCGGTTGCTTTTTTCGGCTCGGAAGAAGGGATAAATAATAAATATCTGAATTATTTCCCCACCATGAAAGCCAATGATGTTACGGCGGGCGATTTTAACGGCAACGGCAGAAAAGATCTGGTTTTTTTTGCTGAAAACAAGTTGAAAATATTTTATCAGGGTGAAGGTGGATTCGGAGAGAAAAAGTTTGTTTCTGTAGAGCTTGAGAATATATCCCGAATAACAGCTGCTAAGTTTAGCGGCCAATATACGGATCTGATTATAAGAAAGAAAACCGGTGCTTATTCTATTATCAAGGGCGGCATGAACGGCCTTGATATTGAAAATGGTGAAACCCCAATATTAGGAGCGGATGAGGATTATTTTGAAAATTCTCATAGCCGTGTTAATTATCTTCAGGCGGTGGCGGAGCCAGCTCCCAGGGCACAAGTAATTATGTTGAACGGTATTCAGCACCTATGTGCCTTTAGGACTAATAAGTGTCTGTTATATCCCTATGAAAATTATGAATTAGGAGCCGCGATAGTATTAAACTGTAAAAATGCGTTGGCTATAGCTGCAGGAGATATTGACAATAACGGTTTTACGGATTTAGTTGTTGCCTGCCGCGATAAAAGTAGCGGCAATGAGTGTTCCTGGGTATATCGCGGCGGCGAATCCGGCTGGACTGACGACAATAAAATACCCATAAAAACTGTTAATGCCTGTGATGTGGTGCTTGCGGATTTTTCAGGAAACGGCTGTCTTGATATAGTAATAGGGCAAAGTCATTCTTATGAATCATATACCAATGAGACTTTGATTTTTCCCATTGATAACAATGAATTATTAATCAGCGAACATCCGGTCAGGCTGCCTTCACATAATGCTTACCGGGTTTTTATTGTACATTCCGGACCGCGCAAAAGACCTTATCTAGTTGTATGCAATCATCGCAGCGGACGTTTGATTGGTGATCCTCCCAGTAATATATATTTCGGCGGACCAAATGGTTTTCATCCCGAAAACCGGCTTGATCTACCGACATGGGGGGCTACGGATATGGTTTGCTGCGATTTGACAGATAGTGGTTTTCCCGATATCGCTTTTGCAAACGCCGCTGAACTTTCTCCATGGCTTGATCCTGGCTCATATATCTATCATAATTATGGCGGTAGTTTCCAAAATATCCCGGACTGTATTTTGCCTACCGTCAGGGCACATGGAGTGGTTTGCGGAGATTTGAATCACAATGGTTATCTGGATTTAATATTCGCTGGCTTTGACAATCCGGAAATAATTATCTTTTACGGTTCTGAAGATGGTTTTTCAATTGAAAATTCGGTAAAAATAACTATGGAGCATAATGGCAAATTATACAAAGAATCAAGATTCCTTTCATTGGCCGATCTTAATAATGACGGCTGGCTTGACCTCATTGTATCAATAATTAATGAAGAAGAAAGTTTTGTGTTATGGGGAGGTCCTGACGGCTTTGATTTTAATAACAAGCAAGTGTTCAAAGTTCGCCATGCCTGTAACTCAAAAGTTGCTGATCTGAATGGCAATGGTTATCCCGACCTGATTTTTGGCGGACATATTCCATCCGTTACGGGCCCACATGATTCCTTCGTATATATTTATTGGGGAAGTTCTGAAGGTTACAGCGAAAACCGGCGAACCCTACTTCCGACAAACGCGGTAAACTCCATGGCTGTTGCTGACTTCAATAATGATGGTTTTCTTGATCTTTTCGTCGGTGCATATGAAGATGGTCGTTTGCGTGATATAGATTCTCACATTTACTGGAACCAACAAGGGAATGGATTCCTTGCCAGCGAAAGACTTCCTCTGCGAACCCATGCCGTATCCGGTAATCTTGCTGCTGATTTTAACGAAAATGGCTATATGGACTTAGCAATAGTTAATCATAAAGTATACGGAAAACATATCGCATATTCATCTGTTTGGCATAATAATCAGAATGGGTTTGATGAAAAGCATACCACTGACTTACCGACAATCGGCACTCACGGAATGGGAAATGTCGACCCGGGAAATATAATGGATCGTTCCCCAAACGAATATTATATAAGCGCCCCGTATAAAATTGATGCCGGTTATGGTATTTCCCAAGTATATTGGAACGGGAATATCCCCGAAAAATGTCATGTGGAAGCGCAAATCAGATTTGCTGATAGTAAATATGATCTGGACGAATCTCCATGGCGTGGTTCAAGTGGTATTGGCAGTTGGTTTTATTCGCACCAGCGAGTGGATAAAACGTTATTTTGCGGCACGTGGATTCAATACAGATTGAAATTATCCGCTTTTAATTCCTTGAATACACCACGGATAAGTGAAGTTGGTATCAAGTTCGAGAAAATTGATTCAGCAATATAATTACAGGGTGAAAAAATGACTGTTAGTGCAAAAAAAAATGAATAAGATATCTTTAAAGCGCTGTAAAAGCAATCCGCTATTAACTTCGGAAGATATCCCTTATCCTTCTAATCAGGTTTTCAATGCAGGAGTTACCAAGTTTAATAGTAAATATATCATGGTTTTTCGTAATGACTATGGTCGAAGCCAGAAGGACTTCCTTAGGTGTGAGGTTGCTGGGCTTGGTTGGCCTGTAACAAAGACCAATCTGGGGCTAGCTTTCAGTGATGATGGAATTAACTGGTCTGTTGATCCTGAACCTTGTTTTTCTATTGAAACAGATGAAATACAAAGAGTATATGATCCGCGTTTGACTGTGATTGATAGACGTTGCTATATGTGTTTTGCGGTTGATACTAAGCACGGAGTACGTGGCGGCATTGCCGTCACTGACGACTTTGATAAGTTCGAAATATTACATATGACTGTACCGGATAACCGCAATATGGTATTGTTTCCCGAAAAAATAAACGGTGAATTTATTCGCCTTGAACGACCTTTCCCTGTATATGGTAGACCAGAAAATGAAGCTTTTGATATCTGGCTTTCATCTTCATTGGATTGCAAATATTGGGGTAAACACCGCTTGTTGCTAGGAGCGGAAGATGTTTCTTTCAGCAACTGCAAAATAGGCCCGGCCGCGCCTCCGGTTAAAACAGAAAAAGGTTGGTTAACAACTATTCATGCAGTAGAAAAAGTTGATCGTGAAATTTATGCTTGGCATCGCAATTGGAATAAAATCTATTATGGCGGCATAATGCTTCTGGACTTGAATGACCCAAGTAAAATTATCGCTATGTGCAATGAACCGGCACTTGTACCTGAGTTGCCTTACGAGAAAGAAGGTTTCCGCGGCGAGGTGGTTTTTCCCGGTGGTATGATTCTGGAGGAATCTGGAGAGATGAAAATCTATTATGGAGCAGCGGATACCGTGGAATGTCTTGCCACTGCACATGTTGATGAGCTTCTTAAACTCTGTGAAAACTATAAATTATAAAAAAGGTTATTATGAAAAGAAAAAATAAAAAAGAATTAAGGCTACAGTATATGTTGCCTGCGGCAATCCATGAAGAGCAGGCAAAGCTTCCGCTGGTATTACTGCCGCTGGCTCCACTGGAATGGCACGGGCCGCACCTGGCTTTAGGTGTTGATCCGATTAATGCTGAAAAGACGTCACTCGCTGTTGCTGATCAAGTAGGCGGGGTGGTTCACCCGACGCTTTATATGGGGACAGAGCGTGAGCGTCCGTCCGAAATCCTTTTAAGCCTTGGATATTCCGAAGATGATTACGTTGTCGGCATGGATCATCCCGAAGCCAAGGGGCTGGTGAACAGTTATTATTATCCCGAGGGACTTTTCGCGATGACGCTGCGGGCGCATATCGAACAGTTCATCAGGCACGGCTACAGATATATTTTCATTATCAACGGGCACGGTGCCGTTAATCATAATGAAGTTTTAAGTCGTTTATGTAAAGAGTTTTCAAATTCAGGGTGCGGTTGCCAAGTCGCTTACTCAATCAGTATGCCTGACGAGGAATTGGAAAAAGGGCTGCTGGCGCACGCCGGAATGGAGGAAACGTCGCTGATGATGTATTACGATCAGTCGTATGTTGACCTGAACGCGTTGCCGGAAATGAATATTCCGCTTACATACAAGGATTACAGCATTGTCGACGGCGGCGGATTCGTCGGCAAACCGGGAGAAGGTTTTGCGGTTCCGCCAGAGCTTGATCCGCGAACAAAAAGTTCAGCAGAACTTGGAAAAAAACTATTCGAGGCAACGGTTGACGATCTTGCGGACAAAGTAAGAAATATATTTAAAATTCAGGAATAAAACATGAGTAACGCTGAACAGAACATTATCCGGAAAAAACCGTTGCCGCAGGAGTGGCACGGAGCCCATTATTACGGCAAGGAAGAACTTGAAGCCGCGAAAAGAGTTATCGAGAGCAAAAGCCCGTTCCGTTATTACGGGTTCGACCTGCAACGCGAAGTCGAAAAGTTAGAGGAAGAGTTTGCCAAATACATCGGACGTAAATACGCGCTCGGACTATCCA
>JAGYNC010000369.1 GCA_018400135.1 Victivallaceae bacterium | reverse complement strand
TCAATTCCTCTTTAGCCTCATCCACTCCGGCAACAAAAGAAAACCCCTCTGCCCACTTAGACTGTTCAAGGGAGAGGAGTTTATCATCTGGGGAAAGATATTTCATGCACGGACAATTCCGCCGCACCCATCAATTATAGCGGCGTTCCTTGACTTTGGCTGCTTTGCCGATTTTATCCCGAAGATAATACAATTTAGCACGCCTGACTTTACCTTTACGAATAACTTCAATTTTTTCAATCCGCGGACTGTGTAAGGGAAAAACGCGCTCTACTCCCTGACCGTAAGCGACACGTCGTACGGTAAAGGTTTCTTCGACTCCTGAGCCTCTGCGGCCGATAACGACTCCGGTAAATACCTGAATTCGTTCATTGCTGCCTTCAACAATCTTAACATGAATTTTTACGGTATCGCCAATAGCAAAATCAGCGACATTCTGCTTGCAACCCTCATTACGAATTTTATCGAGTATGGTCATAACAGGTTACCTCCAACTTTTATCATTTATTTATTTGGTTTTTTGTACCACAAATCCGGACGCCTGGCACGAGTTCTAATTTCAGACTGTTGTTGCCGCCATTCAGCGATTTTGCCGTGATCTCCGGACAACAGTACTTCCGGCACCACCATCCCCCGAAATTCCGGAGGACGTGTGTACTGCGGATATTCCAGCAGTCCTGACGAAAACGACTCATCAATAGCGGATTCACTACTTCCCAGGGCACCCGGCAACAGCCGGACAATGGCATCAGTCATAACCATGGCTGCCAAATTTCCGCTGGTTAAAACATAATCACCGATCGAATACTCCCGGTCTACCAGCTTGGAGCGGACTCGTTCATCTACTCCTTCGTAATGCCCGCAGATAAACATCAAATGCGGCATACTGGCCAATTCAAAGGCATGTTCCTGACGAAATGGTTCACCCTGCGGTGAAGTTAAGATCACCACCGTATCGTTATCATGCAAATCTTCCACCGCCTTGAACAGCGGTTCCGGCTTCATCAGCATTCCGGGACCGCCGCCATACGGTTTATCGTCTACGGTTCCGCGCTGATCCTTCGTGTAATTACGTAAATCAACCGTTTCAACATCAACCAACCCCTTCTCTCTTGCCCGTCCGACGATACTTTCGTCAAGTGGGCCGAAAAAGATATCGGGGAAAAGGGTTATGATGTCAATACGCAATTCAATCCACCACCTCTACTGCAACCTTTTTGTTTAGGCGCCCCGCGGCACCATTGACCAATGAACGAATGGCCATGATAGTTTTGCCGTGCTTGCCAACAACTTTGCCAATGTCCTCTTTTTTGCAGCTTATTTTAATGCTATTAGATTCTTCGCCAACTTCGGAAATAACGCGGACCAACTCAGGATGGTCAACCAAAGCACGCACGATGTAGTCAACTAAATGTTCCAGCTCTCTGGCGCCTTTATCAATATCATCTGAAGCTTTTGCATCAGCGCCATTACCGGAAAAAAGTTTCAGAAAAGTCTTAATCACGGTTATACCTCGAAAAAATTACGGTTAGTTTTGAAATACGAAAATCTGACAGTACAACCTATTCTCCGGTTGACTCGGCTGCCGCTTTCGGAGCGATCTCTTCCGCAGCTGGCTCAGCACTAGTCGCCCGGGCTGCTTCCGCCGTCTTTTTAGCCTCTTCTTCAGCTTTAACCTCTTCTTCAGCTTTAACCTCTTCTTCAGCTTTAACCTCGACAGCGGCCTTGGCTTCCTCTTCGGCCTTAACTTTGGCCGCTTTCGGCTTGG
>JAGYNC010000368.1 GCA_018400135.1 Victivallaceae bacterium | reverse complement strand
ATGTGACACTCCGCAAACCGAAAGGGCGGAGAAACAGGGAATACAAAGTAAACCTAAATGCAGGAGACCATATTATGTCTACTCGACAAAAAATCCAAATTCTCGGAACCGGTTGTCCCAAATGTCAGAAATTGGCGGAAAACGCTCAACTCGCCGCGCGGGAAATCGGGACGGAATTCGAAATGGAAAAAGTAACCGACATCAACAAAATCATGGAATTTGGCGTGATGATGACCCCGGCAATTGCTATTGATGGTGTAGTCAAAGCATCCGGCAAAGTATCAAGCGTCGAAGAAATAAAAGATATGCTTAAAAACAGTTGAATCGGAGGGTAACAAGATGTGTGAGAAAAATGAGAACATCGTAGATCAAAACGCCAAGGATTCAACCCCTAACGCCCGGAAAAATATCGTCCTGGGGGTTGTCGTTGCCATTGCCGTCGTGGCGCTGGTTTCGCTGATGCAGCGCGGCGGTATCTGTTGTCCCGTCAGTACCACCAACCAAACATCGAACACAGGCGTTACTGCGGCCGCGCCAATTACAGTCGAAACAAATAAAGAAAAAAAGCTGCCTTTATTGCTGGAATTTGGTGCTGAACAATGTGCCCCCTGTAAAATGATGGCTCCGATAATTGACGAACTGAAAAAAGAGTATCAGGGCGTTATGGATGTAAGCTTTATTGATGTCTGGAAAAAAGAAAACGAGGCCAAGGCACGGAAATACAATATTCAAAGCATACCCGCTCAAATATTCTATAATGAAGACGGCGAGGAACTCTGGCGCCACGTCGGATTCATTTCAAAAAAAGATATTCTGGCAAAGTGGCTGGAACTGGGCTACGATATGGGAAAACTGGCGCGCCAGAATGGCGCAATTTTAATTAGTGCCGACGAAAAAGTCCCTTTTCGTTCAGGCACTAATTAAGGAGGTTATAATGTCGGATAAAATCAAGAATGTGGCCAAAAAAGTGTTGCTGGCATTTGTGCTTGTCACCATTGGATTCGCGCTGGGAAAAGAGTTCACGCGTCGCTCAATGCAAAAACAAGCAGCCACCGCTGGAATTGTTGCCGACACAACGCCGGTAACGCAAGGGAATAAAGTTAATGTTTATTACGCGCACGCCTCGTACCGCTGCGCCACCTGCAATGAAATCGAGAGATTGACAAAGAAAGTGATGAATAATGAATTTGCCGCCGCAGTCAGGGACGGGCGTCTCTCCTACCAGTCGTTTAATTTTCAACAAAACGAAAAACTCGCGAAAAAATTCAATGTCGCTGCCGGATGCGTTGTTGTTGAAAAAATTGATGACGGCAAAACTACTGATTACGAGGTATTGAATGGTGTCTGGACGCTGTATTCACAACCGGATAAATTCAACCAATACATTGCTGAAGCCGTTAGAAAATGTCTGAATACGCAGTAACCCGGAGTTTATGTTGATGCTGGCCCCCGCCCCAAACATTGAATCTTTAGGATTTCATTTTTTCCGAGCTTCGGATTTCGGATTTTAACAAACCAGGAGTTGATAATCACATTATGAACATTGCACTTTTTTCCGCTTTCTGGCTGGGGATTCTCACTGCCATCAGTCCGTGTCCGCTGGCCACCAACATTGCCGCCATCTCTTTCATCGGGAAGAACATCCGCAATCGAACGCACATACTGCTTTCCGGTATTTTCTACACTTTGGGAAGAACCTTTACCTACATTCTCCTTGGTGCCGCAATTTCATCAGGCCTGTTCGCGCTTGATACCACTTCAAGATTCCTG
>JAGYNC010000367.1 GCA_018400135.1 Victivallaceae bacterium | reverse complement strand
CAGCCACATCAGTGGGGCGATCGCATATATCGACCCGATTTCAGTTTGTTGGAGCAAAGAAAAGCTGTTATTGAGCATTGGGGAATTGATGAGAACGATCCAAGTTGCCAAGTCCCCGGTCAGTGGGATAAAAGCTAGCATGATTACAGGAAAGAGATGAAAGAAAAACGCCAGTACTGGAAAACTCGTCCGGATTGGACTCTGATTGAAACCTCGATCAATGACACGCAAAACTCTCGAGAAGACTTCGAAGCTAAACTCAAAGGGCGTTTGGAGCATGCATTGCACGCTAGGCTTACTCGATTACCGGGACTGGAGATTATAGATCGGATTGGAGAATCCCATATTACACGGATGACGAGGCTTTTTGTGCAGTTCATTATGAAAGCAAAGAAACGAGAGCTTAACCTTGAGGCTTTATACGATAGGTTTGATTCGGAGAAGACGGATTTGCCTGAAAGTGTTGCAAGGTTTACTGAACTGGCTCTTTATGTCTTGAAAAAGTATGAGAGAAAGCTGGAGGGCGATGCGAAAACGGATTTCGACACATTTTTATTGGATGCAGCAACCAATTTGTCTGATAATTCACAAAAACACGAACTCAGAATTCATGGCACAAGTATCAGCTTGCCAATCGCAAGCCTTAAACATATTCTCATAGATGAATACCAAGACTTTTCGTTGCTGTTCGAGCACTTGACAAAGAGAATTCAAAATTTGGCTCCGGAATCGACTCTTTTCTGTGTCGGTGACGACTGGCAGGCCATTAATAATTTTGCAGGCTCTGATCTACGTTTTTTCCATGGATTCCTTGTTGATATTCCTGAATCGGTCAGAAGAGAACTGCAAACAAACTATCGTAGCGGACGGCGTTTGATCCAAGTCTCGAATCAACTTATGTATGGACTAGGAACACCAGCGGAATATTTGAGCGAAAATTCCCAGGGCTCCATCGAAGTTTTCGATGTAATTAATGAGGTAATAAACTGGTCTCCAGACACATCAAGCTCGAGTGACAATAAGTATCTGTTTTTGGATGACGGAAAAAAATCCGTTTCTTTGAATGCATTCATGCTTGCCAGGTATTTCAAGCGACTACACAAAGCGTTTGCAGACTCCAACAAGCCGCTGGGATCAATCGCCATCTTGTCACGGACCAATAAAGTTTACGATGTTGATTTGGATACGTTCCGGGGCAAACTCCTTGATATACTTAAAGTGGTTAAAACGAATAAACCTTGGCATGAAAGAATAGAAATATCTTCGGTACATGGATTCAAGGGCAAAGAAGCAGATACCGTTTTCCTTTTACGGTGTACCGGCTCACATTTCCCCCTGATACACTCGGACAATGAGCTATTCCAGTTTTTGGGCGACAATCCACAAACACAGCTTGAAGAAGAACGTAGGCTTTTCTACGTTGCGTTGACGAGAGCGAGAAAGAATCTGTTTATTTTGACCGAATCCGATGATGAATCTCCATTTTTGAAGCATGCGGGGTTGGTTTGAATTAAATTTATGACAATGTTTACAGGAGGGCGTGTGTCGGCGAGTCCTTCGATTTGCTTTTATAAAATGGGATTGGGGGATGTGCGGCAGTCCTTGCTGGTGGGATGTATGTTGCTCCTAAATTATCTTGTGACAAGCTGACTACGGACGGAATCACGGGCACTGCGGGCAGGGATGCCCGCGTTACTTCCCGTGCCAGGGTTTGGGCGAACATATAATCATGGAGATGAATGATGCGTCGAATGCTCGTTTTTGTGGCGGTATTAATGATTGTCGGCGGATGTGGGCG
>JAGYNC010000366.1 GCA_018400135.1 Victivallaceae bacterium | reverse complement strand
TAGCTCTGAATCTTCATTCCACCGGCACAGGGCACGGTGGAGATGAGTTGACAAGGTTCACAGAATATCAGACTTAGCACTTTACGCGGACTTACGCAACTAAGAACCGGTACAGCCTTCCCAATGACTCGTTCATCATTCATGTATCAAGCAAATTGAGAAATACATTCACTAAATCTCTGTCAAATTGAGTGCCGGCATTCCTTTTCAACTCTTTTCTGGCATCTTCCTCGCTCAACCGATCCCTGTAGGGACGGTCGGAAGTCATTGCATCGTAGGCGTCTGCAATAGAAATTATACGTGCCAGGAGCGGAATAGAACTTCCGCCCAGGCCGTCCGGATAGCCCGAACCATCGATTCTTTCATGATGGTAACTGACCAGTGAAATGCCGTCGATAAAATAGTCGATGGGGTTGAGCATCCTGGCGCCCAGCATGGGATGATGTTTTATAACCTCCCATTCGGCGTCGGTTAAATCGCCGCTTTTGTTTAATATCGCGGTGTCAATGACTATCTTGCCGATATCATGGAGAGCACTCATTTCGGCGAGTAATTTTATCTTACCCTCGGCTAAGCCCAATCCCTCGGCGAGCTTGACGGCATATTTTCTGACCCTTTTCGAGTGGCCCGCGCTGTAAACGTCCTTTTCCTCCAGCGCGTTGACAAACATTTTAGCTGTGTTCAGGGAGGAGTGCTGAACCTGATGGTGGAGTCGGTGGGTGTTGAAGGAAATGGCCAGAAAATTGGCCAGTACATCAAAAAAATCTTTTTCCTGTGTGGTAAATTTTTTGGTTGCGGAATAATACAGGCTCAGGACTCCCAGTTTTTTCCCGGTGGTCATCAGAGGGATTGAAATGAGAGAGGTGACTCCCTCTTGCAAGGCAAACTCGGGCGAGCGATAGACATTGTTTTTTGTTAAGTCTTCCAATACGTACATCTGCTCCGTCTCAAATGCTAAACCGGCTGCGCTCGTCCCCACCGGCAGGGCAGGCTTGGCCGTTCTATATTTTTCGCTGATCCCGTAGCTGGCCTTTAATATTAACTGATCCGAATCCTCGTCGTAGATCCGCACGTTGCCGGCATAGGCATCCGAAAGCTTTGCAACTCTCATAAGGGCTTGCTGCATGACGACTTGAGGTTCTTCATAATTGTTTTTACTGATATATTCGCAGATGGCTTGCAGGCCGGCGAACAATTCCGTTGTTTCCGAATGGATTGATTTTTGCATATAAAAGCTGTCTCCTTTCTCCGCTTAATCCGTATAAACTCATGTCCTCAAGAAGGCCGGTGAACGCCTGTCAGCGAATGCAAGTTAAAACCACACGGGAGTATTCAGTGTGCGGTATTCGGTATTCGGTATGTTATTGGCAAAACTTGCCGGATTTGTCAATCATGGATTGAATCATCCGCCCGATTATCAAAAATTCTTTGTGAAATTTTGCGTGTTCGCTGATAAACCTCTCAATCCATAAAACTATCTACATACCCCGGAATTACTGCCTTCTTGATAAGGTTAATATTCTGCATGTCCATTAAAATTACCTGCTACTCGTCGGGTTGCTGGAATCAACGTGGTTCACTGAGAAATTACTCACACCGACATATCCACCTGTTGACTTATTATTCAACCTAATATACCAAAAATGCAGAACAGAATTCAATAACATGAAAAAAACTTGTTTCTCATGCTTCTCTCGAATCATGAGAGGAATAAAATCTTGCAACGCTAATTCCTCAGAGAACTTGTAACCAGTGAGTAAAAATGTTATAATAAATATTTCAAACGTAAGTCCTCAGTG
The DNA here is from genome assembly GCA_018400135.1 of Victivallaceae bacterium. Taxonomy (GTDB): domain Bacteria; phylum Verrucomicrobiota; class Lentisphaeria; order Victivallales; family Victivallaceae; genus M55B135. The sequence goes on along the minus strand of JAGYNC010000366.1, from coordinate 12 downwards.
AACCACGTTGAT
>JAGYNC010000365.1 GCA_018400135.1 Victivallaceae bacterium | reverse complement strand
CAACGAGCCGCCGGTACGAAAAGCATTCGTCGGAACCGCGCAGATGCAGTGGTTATTGTTGAACGCCTCCTAAGGCTTGCTTCCCTGTTTTTCGTCAACCGGCTCCTCTTTTCATGCGTTTCATTCAACTTTCCCATCCCGGCCTATCGGAGCAGGAATTGCCGCAGATAGGAACGGACTATTTTCCTCATCTCCCCAAAAACAATATTCTGGCGGTATACTGTTGGAAAAAACTCCAGAGAAGGGTTAGAGGTACGGTCGGCACGCGACCCCAAAATACCTTCGGCAAACAGCTTTTCGGCCAATATTGGCCCGGCAATTTTTGCGGCATTTCGCGCCATTTCGCTCAAAAGAACCGGCGCACTGTCACGTTCCAGCGTAGTCCAGATATTTACCTTACAAATGCCGTCATCAAACAGACGGGTGAGTTGTTCCAGGGTAACCGACGAGCAACCGTGCAACACCAGCCGTGAACCGGCAATTGCAAAACAAATCTCCCGGGCTATCTCGCCGTGATATTGAAGATTGGCGGAGCCGGCCCGATGTTCCGTGCCGAGGTTGACCACCATCATATCCACCCCGGTTTGTTCAAAATAATTCATCGCCTTTTCCGGTGAAGTTAATGAGCATACCTCATTGCCGCCGGCATCAATGATTTCATCGCAAGCACCTTCAATCAAAATTTCCGCACGATGTTTTTCAACAAACTCGGCGGTTTTACTGATATTTTCCGCCAGTGGCAACGCCGAAGCATCATACATGATTGAAGAAAACTGCTCCATACTCCAATCCAGTAATTCCGCGTCCACATCGTGCTGAATGTGGTCGAGATGCACCATAACGTTAAGTTTACGGAATGGCGAGTCTGCATCGCACAGAATTTTGAGATCGTTCAAAAACAGCTTAAGTCCGGTGCGCCAATTTCTGGTACAAGTATATTCCAGGGTTTGCGAACGGTGTGAATAAAGATTGGTGATGGCCAGGGTTACGGGCAAAGCAGCATCGCCGATTTCCTTTCCATGTTCCGCGACAGCCGCCAATACCGCCTCGGTGGTGGTCAGGTTTTCAGAACAAAAACAAGGGATTACCCATTTTTTCTCCGCGGCAACGGCATAAATTTCCAATACTTGATTGCGATTCGTGATAAGTGGCATTATCCTGCTCCTTTTTTTCATCTTGGGTCTTATCGTAAAACAAAGCGCCTGAAAACAAGGGGAAAGGAATATCTCACACCAAGGCGCTAAGAACACGGAGGGGTTCCCTTTGCGGCGGGACAGCGCTCTGCGCTAAAAATATCTTATTCTCTGCGCCTTTGTGCTTTGTGTGATAAACCAATCTCCGTGTGATAAACCAATCTCAACTCTGGCACTACTTTTCGGACGGCACGGAGGCCGTCCCTCCACGGGCTTTGCCCGTCTTGTTTTCCGCGACTCTAGCGCGCAATTTCGGCAACAATCGATAAATATTCTTGTAATAAATAGCTTCCAGCACATTGTCAGGAAGGTAAAGACCGTAAATTCCCCAGCGGCTGTGTCCCCATCTGCCTAGATAATCAGGATAATCAAAACACTCATCCTTGGTCTCCAGAAAACGAAAATAGCAACGGTACATGGAGGGAGAAATCACCATATCTGTGCCGAAAATAATCCGTTCATGATATTTAATCAGGAATTCGCGGGCGCTGTAGGGCTGACGTCCCAACTCATCGATACGCGCCGTGAAATCGATGATCACATTGGGGTTTGCATCCATAAATGCCGCGACTGATGAAAGGTTCTCGACATGATTCGCCACATGCGGACAGATAAAGA
>JAGYNC010000364.1 GCA_018400135.1 Victivallaceae bacterium | reverse complement strand
TTTTGAAATTAAGCTTTTATAACCTGTTGAGTTGATTATATTAAGGTTATCACGATCCTAATACAATCAACTAACCCAACAGGTGAAATCATGGTAAAGATACAACGAAGTAACGAAGAAATCAATAGCATCGGCGGAATTTCTTTAATCGGAATCCTCCTCAACGCTCTGGAAAGTTTGAAAAAAGTGAATGACATGCAAATGAAGAGCATCAAAAATGGCAATATTACGCACAGCGGTATCCTGAAATGCCTTGCCGGTTTGTTTGCTCTCGGCAAAAATGAATATGCCGATATTGAACTGTTCCGCAAAGATGATCTCTTCAGGGACTCCCTGAAGGTGAAGGCCGTGCCTTCGGAAAGCACGTTGCGTCAGCGTGCCGATGAACTTGCTATGGTTGAAGGCGTTTTCAAGCATATCAAAGACAGCGCCTTGGAACTGCTTAAAATGGTATCGGAATTCGGCACGGAAAAAGTCGCATCGGGAGAATATATTCCGCTGGATATTGATGTCTCGCCGTTCGATAACTCCGGCTCGAACAAAGAGGGCGTTTCCTGGACTTATAAAAACCACGATGGCTATGCCCCGATTTTCGCTTACCTCGGAACTCACGGTTATATGCTCAATTGCGAACTGCGCCCCGGCAGTCAACACAGTAACAAAGGCGCGCTTGAGTTCATTCGAGAAACTCTTGATATGATTGAGACGCTCGGGATTAACCTTGAAAACATCCTTATTCGGCTGGACTCCGCACATGATGACGCTGATATCATTGAGGAAATTACCAGGCGCGGGGCAAGAGTGATAATCAAGCGAAACTTGAGAAAAGAGTTCAAGGAATGGTGGCTTGCGTCGGCTCGGAGAGTTGGAACTTGCGTTACGCCGCGTGAAGGGAAAAGTGTTTTTACTGGTGAACTCAGCCACATTTACCCGTCCGGACGCGAAGATTTAGCGCCAATTTTCGCAACTTTCGAAGTCATAGAGCGAACCATTGACAAACATGGACAGGAATTGCTGATTTCCGATATTGAAGTTAATACATTCTGGACGAATCTGCCGGACGCCGCTGAAACAGTCATCCGGCTTTATCATAATCACGGCACCAGTGAACAATTCCATAGCGAACTGAAATCCGATCTTGGAGTTGAACGTCTGGCTTCCGGTAAATTCAGCACGAATGCTTTGTTATTACAACTGGCGATGCTGTCGTTCAACTGCCTGCGCATCATCGGTCAATCAGCCCTGAAGATGAGCAAGCTACTGCCGCGCAAGTTCAAAGTTGTACGCAGAAGGCTTAAGTCGGTCATGCAGGATTTAATCTATATCGCGTGTAAAAGAGTCAGACACGCGGGCTCAATAATCTTGAAATTAGGAAAAAGCAGTCCATGGTTCGAAGTGTTTCGACAATTACATATCAAGTTCAGTTGAACTTAAAACAACCCAGTCAAGGAGGTGTGTTTACAGGATAATTATATTCAAATTCCGGGATTTTTGCCGTCAAAATGCTGAAAATCGCATCGCGAAACAAAAAAGAAGAAAGCGATGAAGATAAAGCGAGAAATGACAGGAAAAATCAAAGTAAAACGGCTGAATTTCAGCCAATCAACAAACGAAAAGTGGAATCCTGAAAAGTTTTCACGGATTCAGGAATAAGATAATAAAGTGATAACGCTATCCATCCAGGGTGGATTTTGATAATTAAGAGACAGGTAGTTTAATCCGTGCTTTCCGCATAGTAAATCCTCCAGAAAAGTTTAGTTTAAATCTGATATAATCCGTAAGATCAAAAAGTCAAATGAACGGTGTTGTAAATTAG
>JAGYNC010000363.1 GCA_018400135.1 Victivallaceae bacterium | reverse complement strand
TATATCAAGTTGTTTTTTTTCCGAATTAGCTTAAGCACAATAAAATAGGCAATTGCTCACTCTTTGGGTGGGGTCGAGGCTGCGACACCCGAGGAGGAACGATTAGTGCTACAAGGCTGTGCAGTATTGACACCGAACCAAAGGAAAGAGTGAAGCATTACGTAAAATAGACTAATTTTCAAAAAAGCCAATTTCCAATTTGCATTTAGTCTAAACATTGTTATATTGAGCATAACATGAAAATGTGAAGAACGGTATAAATTCGTAGAAACAAACATCTTAATACTCTTACTTGCGCTTGAAAACTGTTTTTATGATGTAGCATAATCATTTTGATTTAAACTGCGTCGGTAGTCCTTATATGATTACTTTTTTGTGGGGGAGTTAATGTTTTTAAGACCTTTTTACATGGGTGCAGTGCTTTTGGCGCTGAATTTCGCTTTGTTTGCGGCGGATGATTCTGAGATAAATGTAAATTCCCTTAGGAAACTTGTTAAAGATAAAGACAAGGCTGTTGCTTACACCGCCACGGCGCAACTTGCGGCGTATTACCGGCGCGAAGGCGATTTGAAAAAAGCTGAAAAGCTTTTGAATGACTTTTCCTCTCCTTCAGGCTTTGACCGCTTACCGGCAAAGGTTGCTATCCCGTATTTGCGCTGTCTGCTTGAAAACGCCCATATCAAAGCACTCAAAAAAGACTTGCCGGGATCATTGCAGCTTCTCAACTGGGCGGAAAGACGCAAACGCGATTACGAACGCGCTTTCAGTTGCCTGAAATACGCTGAAATCCTGCTTGATCTTGACGAAACCGAACGTGCCCAGGCGTATCTGAAGAACGTCAATCAGATTCTTGCCAAACACATAAACGAAACAGAAGCTTCCGGCGGCGCTATCGGGCAGGGAAGTAAAACATTAGATACACAGACCTCCTGGCGGACACTGCGTGACCAGGCGGATCATCTGGCTCTGGAAATAGAAGAGGTACAACTCAGCAAAAAATTCGGCGCTACTTACGCTTCCTACGTAAAACTCCGCCGTCTACAGAAGATCGTCAAACGTTCCAAAGCTCCCCGTTACTTCAACGAAGCGATAAAGCTGTGTGACGATATAACCGAAACCGATCCGCAGAGCCAGTTCGCGGCAGCGGCGGGTTACCTGAAAGGACAGCTGCTTTTAAACAACCCTAACGAAAATCCGGAAAAGGCGATAAAAGACGCCAAAGACCAGCTTGAAAAGTTCATTAAATCCAATCCCGAAGGCCTATATCGCGGCGAAGCTATGATGCTCTTAGGTAAAATCTCCCTTGAAAAAGAGTGGGACGCCAAGGATGCCGAGAAATATTATTCCCAAGCCCTGACTTGGTTCAAACAGGCACGAGAAAGACGCGATGCCATGAGCCTCTACGCTCCTATGTCCAACGATCTCAAAACTCAAACCAAAGCAACCCAACGCCCAACCACTTTAAATAAATGGAAACGCACGGTCTATCACGAGGAAGACCCGCTAAGGCTCTACAATACCGCAAGTTCTCCCCCATGGTATGTCTCCGACAAAGAGAAGAATTGTTACTTTGTATTAGGATTTTGCAAATTTATTAATGGGAAATATGATGAAGCATTAGCACTTTTTGAACAGGTAAGAAATCTTGATTCGAATATTGCAATGCTTGAAAGCAATAATATCCCCAACGTTCTTATGCGTTTACGAGCAGCCTGTAAAACTAAAAAAATGATTTTTTCTGTCAAAGAACGTCAGAAATTTAAAGGGAGAAACTATGTGATTTATCACATTATTCCGGGGTTGTTGTGTCATGATATA
>JAGYNC010000362.1 GCA_018400135.1 Victivallaceae bacterium | reverse complement strand
GAGGTTGGAGAATGGTCGCGGGAATATAAACGGATTAAAGAGCTTATCCGTGAAATAGATCAATTCAGCGAGCAAGTTATTGTCGCGACCAAGGAGCGCAAAAAAGCTCAAGCCAGGGCAATCCGTGCGGCAAAGGAGGCAAAGTGAGTCGTAAAAAAACTCTTGCCCGGCAGGAATTAAGTGTCAAAACTTATCTTTGGGTACAACAATTAGTACGATGAATCATTATTTTCCGAATCTGATATCTGATTTTGCCAAGGTGGAAGATTTTCGACAGAGCGGCAAAATTGAATATTCGCCTGAAACATTGCTGCTTTTGGCGTTATCTCAGAGATTGAGCGGGATAAAGTCGAATAATGAACTCGAAGAGGCATTGAAAAGTTCTTCTGAAATCAAAAGTAATCTTGCACGAATTCTTGAATTGCCACCGGACGAAATGCCGTCGACAGACTGTTTAGACTATTTTTTTGAGTTCCTTTCCCCCTCCGAACTCGGAAAAGTCAGGCGTTGGATGATTTCAGCGTTGGAACGGAAGAAGTTTTGCAAGAAACTGATGTCTAAAGATGCTTATTTATTGCTTGCAGTCGACGGAGTGCAAACATTTTCCACTAAAAGGAAAATTGCACATAGCATCCAACGTGATCACAAGGATGCAGATACAACTTTCCATCAGTATTTTCTGGAGGCTAAGATCGTTACCCCCGATGGATTGGCAATTTCGCTGGATACTGAATTCATTGAAAACCCGGTAAGTGATTTCAACAAACAGGATTGCGAACTTAATGCCGCAAAGCGTCTGCTTGAACGTATCAGACGGCAACATCCGCATTTTAAGTTCCTGTTGCTCGGAGATGCGCTTTACTGTAATTCTGTGATCATGGATATTTGCGTTAAGTTTGGATGGAGACACGCGTTAACGTTCAAAGGGGAAAAACAGTACGCCAGGCTGTTCGGCGAAATAGAAGCCGAATTGTGCACCGATAAAGATCAGCGCAAAAACCGCCTTTGTCTTCCGTTGGGGAAAAAGGCGGACGCAAAACGGTATGTTGAATTGCGGTGGTGTAATAAACTGAAATATCAGCTTGGTAAAGGCGGCGAACGTGACATCAATTATCTGGAAGGAAAGGTTTTTGAGGAGAAAGATGGAATAAAAAAGCAGGTTGGGGTCTTTGCGTATTTACTCAGTGAGCCAGTCAATAAGTACAATGCGTTGAGGCGTTTTAAAACCGCAAAACTACGCTGGAAAATTGAAAATGAAGGATTCAACTTCCAGAAAAACAACGTTTTAAACATCAAACACAGCATCAGTTCAAGAGGGCATGCGGGGCAGAATTATTATTTGATCGCGCAAATCGCCCATATGATTATACAACTGGCGTACTTTAGCGACATGGCAGGACATATACGACGAAGTTTGACCGGAGAGACGGATGCCCTCTCGCAGAGCTTGAAAACTATTTTCAAGTCATTATCAGCAGTAGCCAGACATATAAGAACGGAACTCTTTTATCAAGTATTCCGCCCGCCTAAGCTGAAAAATATGCGAATACGTCTGAAGTTCGCCTGAAAATTATTCAGCTCGCCCATATAACCCTCAACCTCCAACCACAATCATAGCATTCAAATACGACGGCACGTCCGCCAGGGCGCAGCCTGCCAAAATTTCAGAACTGCATCTGATAACGAATTTAAGTCATATTCATTCGGAACCGCTGCACCGTTCGGACAAGATTAAAGGGACATGTAGTTTATATTTGACATTTGATTTTATGGGGTTATATTAGATTTAAACTTAACTTTTCAGGAGGATTTACTATGCGGACATCACGGA
>JAGYNC010000361.1 GCA_018400135.1 Victivallaceae bacterium | reverse complement strand
AACGACGAGGCTGTGTAGTATTGACCCCGAACCAAAGGAAAGAGTGAGCGATTACCAGTAAAATTATTTTAAACGAATAAAACAGGGAACATCTCTTGCATTCCAAACTCTTTGACTGTATTTTCGCAGAGTGAATAGTATACAACCAGAGTTTAAAAAAATCACGAGAATCGACAAGAAGTGCCTGCGTCGTTAAACAGAAATTTTCCCGGCGCAGGACACTTTGTGGCTCACGGGAAAAAGATTTTAAAATATTCTAATCATTAGTTGAATTTACGCATGTTTACCGGCTTAACCGAAAATATAGCTAAAATTGTTGGACGCAAATTTGTTGCTGGTTCCGGCAAATTATTATTGTCTCCAGAAAAACCGCTTTCAAATCCACTCCCCGGCGAAAGTATTGCAGTCAACGGCACTTGTCTTACTTTAGAAAAATTTCAGAACGATGGCATTATTGAATTCCATACACTGGAAGAAACTCTAAAGCGTACCAACCTTGGAAGTATTCCCCTCGGAGGCAGAGTAAACATCGAGCGCGCATTAACCGTGAACGCCCGGCTGGGGGGGCATTTCGTCACTGGCCACATTGATACAGCCGCCCGATTTATCGGCATGAAAAAAGTTGGCTGCGACTACGAATACCGAGTGGAATTGCCGAAACAATTAACCCCCTTTCTGGTACCCAAAGGCAGCATCGCCATAGATGGGGTATCGTTGACCTTGGTTAATATTACACCGGAAATGCTTTCGATTCATTTGATCCCGACAACACTAGAACACACCTGCCTTGGTGACCGCAAACCGGGAGAACTGGTAAATATTGAAGCTGACTTACTCGGAAAATATGTCTGGCGACAACTAAACCTGATTAACGCTGACAAATCTTCTCCGCTCACCATGGATATGTTAATAAACGCTGGTTGGTAAAATGAATAATCTCATCTGGGGTATCAGCTGCGTAGCGACGGCCGACAACGAAGCTCCTCTTCCCACTCAGCTACATAAAATATTTCAACTGCTGGAGTTTTCCGGTACAGCATTACAACACCTGACAGAACAACACAACAACTCACTTTTCTGCCATATCGAACATTTATTCGTCCGTAATCTACTCGCGCCGGGATTAACCCGGGAAGCAGCAACGCAATCAGACAAGATAATCGACGAATTCAAACAACATTTCCGCAAACTACTCACTCAGGCCAGCAATGCCGGGGTGGAAGGGGTAACCGTAGACTTTGAGCTGGAACGGGCGCTTGTCGATAAGACGTATTGTGACTGCTTGCGAAAACTATTGCAAAGTCTATGGGGAACACTATATGAGGCCAACATCAATTTGCTATTCCCGCTTCGTCTACCGATACTTACTGATAATTTAAAAGCATTAGACTACCTTAAATTCAAACAACAATTGATGTTTTCCAACGTTTTTTTTTCTATCGACGTCCACCCACACGAACTTGTTGGCAAAAATATTTCAATTGATGATTTTATTCGCTGGCTACGATTCGATCTGGCAATAATACGCATCGTCTATGAACCGTCTACCGGTAATCATCTTGTTCCCAAGTTAATCACACCCTGGCTGAAATCGCTGGATAAATATTCGGTTCCCGCAAAAATTCTATTCGCGCCAGTTATTTCCAGCCAGGAATCACTTGAACATGAACTGGTACTCCTGGAAGAATTTATTGACTCCCTCCGCTAGACCGTGCTCGAAAAGCCTTTCAGGGTTCATGCTCCGCATGTCCTGAAGGCTTTTCTTCTCACGGTCTAATTAGTGCCTGGCCGAAAATAAGCCAAGTCTTTTGTCGGTAATTGTTTAGCTCGCAACATCGCGTTGAAGTTCATCG
>JAGYNC010000360.1 GCA_018400135.1 Victivallaceae bacterium | reverse complement strand
CGGTAGCGCGGCAAATATGATCAGTTTTGCAAGTGGCTCAGTCATCAATCTTTTTGCCGGACAAGCTTTTGGAGGCGCGTACGCTTCGGAAAAAAGACTGAAACAAGGCGCGGCACTCCTGTTCCAAAACACCGGACTTAACCTCTACCTGCCAAAGCATGCCACTGAATCCAGTGATATCCAGAGCCGACCCGCAAGCGCCGGATTTGTTGTCAGGCATCCCGTAAATCACGCGACGCACTCTCGAATTAACCATGGCTCCGGCGCACATCGCACAAGGCTCTTTGGTTACATAAATATCCACTTCCTCTAGACGCCAGTCATTGATGGCATTAGCCGCTCCGGTAATGACCAACATTTCAGCATGAGCAGTGGCATCGCGCAATTGTTCCACCTGATTTTCGGCGGCAGCAATAATTTCTCCATGCCGCACCGCGACCGCCCCCACCGGCACTTCTCCAGCCGCGAATGCTGCCTCAGCCCGGCTGAAAGCGCGACGCATAAAATATTCATCATCAAACAAAATCACTTGCTGCTACCTACGATCAATTTCGCAATGGACAATAACATCATCGTAACGATAAAAAATAAACCGGATACTGCCCTTGCTCGTGCTATAGTAGAGCGCCAATATCTGATTCCCGCCGGATTCCGGTCCGGCATGGATATCATGTTCACCAAATATCTTCTTAATAGTATCAACACTGCGCAAAAACGTAAAATCCACCCCGTCGGCCAAATTGCAGGCGGCCTCATATTTTGCCATTGTGTTCGCTTTCAGATTGGGATTACGCAAAACGGCTATCTCGTTTTTGTAGCGGGTATAAATATCCTGATCCCCGGCAGGCAGTCTACTGCTCCAACAGCCACCTGACACCAATGTCATCGCCAACAGTGCTATAGCAAAATAACCACGTTTCATTATCTCAACTCCTTATATTAAAGCGTGTTGCTCCAAATATCGCGAACTCGTTAAGGTGATTGCGAAAATCCAACACACGCCAGGTTTTACATTGCGAGTTCAGGGTTCCGGAACCGCGTCAAGCCAGGCATCAGTTAATAACGCATGTCCGGCATAGGTCGGATGCACACCATCGCGCAACCAGTATTCCGGTGGCGCTTTTTGTACCGCCCGGTCCAAGACCGATTGAAACGGGACGAATATCGCACTGAATTCAGCAGCCAGCTCGCGCACAATTCTGCGTCTCTCATTGATCTCAGGCAACCAATCCGGGGTTACCGCGCCACAAGCCAGAACAAACGGTTCACACAATATCAGTTTGGTTTTCGGCAATACGTCAAGCGTCCAGCTCAATAACTCTCGATAGATTTTTTCATAACGCTCCGGCTCTACTCCGTTCTTGCTGCCGAACTCATGCCAGGTGTCGTTAACCCCGATCAGAATACTTATGACATCCGGTGAGAGGTTCAGCGCGTCAATTTTCCAGCGGGCATAGAGATCAACCACCCGATTCCCACTGATACCCCGATTATAAATCTGATAGTTTTGTTCCACCCGGGTACTGAGTAGTCTGGCGGCAATCATCTGCGGATACCCTCCGCCCAGCGCGACATTGGGTTCATTGATGTCGCGACCGCGACCGCAGTCAGTAATGGAATCGCCCTGAAATAATATTACTGTCTCTTTATTCATTTTGGAAGTACACCTTTCATTAACTTTGGTTCGGGGTCAATACTACACAGCCTTGTGCTCTGTAAAGCTGTAAATTTCGTTTGGATTGCGAAGATTTTGAGAATTTGGCCGTATTCTGAGATGCCGCCGATACCGAGGTATCGAAGGCCATCGAAGAATGCGGAACAAAACTCGAAAGATCGCAACCGCTTTGCGGCAAGTTTCTT
>JAGYNC010000036.1 GCA_018400135.1 Victivallaceae bacterium | reverse complement strand
AATGGTAATCCGTTATTTCTACCTGTTCCACTCCATCTTTCCAAACAAAGCAAATCCGGAACTGCTGATGGATTCTTATTGAATATTGTCCCTTACGATCGCCACTTAACGCCTCAAGGCGGTTGCCCGACGGTAAAAGCAAATCTTCCACGCGCTCAGCCGAAAGAGTTATCTGCGAGTAGTCGTTTACTGCCCAGTTTTATGCCAATCAAACCAAGTGGCGCGGTAAACACAATTGACAGAACAGCCAGCGCCAGGATGGTTTCTCCCTGTTCGATTCCATGCGCCAACGCCACCCCGCCGAGAGCCGCCTGCACCGTCGCCTTGGGGATATAGGCAATCATGCAGAACAAACGTTCTTGAAACGACAGTTTCGACCACGCGGTAGCGAACCACACGCCCAGCGATCTGAATACCAGGCCCAGAGTAATCACGAGAAGCCCCTTCAGTCCGGCATCCCATGCCACGCGCAGATCAACTGAAATTCCGATCAGCACAAAAAGAACGATTTCCGCTATCACCCAAACTTTGGAGAGCTTAAGCGCCAATTCGTTCGCTACCTTCTCCTCGTATTCCAGTAAAATAAATCCAACCGTCATCACCCCCAACAGCGCGGCGGCATGCAGCCAGTCGCCAACCTGAACCATCAAAACCGCAATCATTAACAAAATCAACGCCTTTTCCGTCGCACGAATATCCGTGTAACGCCGACGAAAGAAATAGACTAGAAATGCCCCCAGTAGAATCCCGGGCACAATGCCTAAAATCAATGACAATGGAAACGCCATCAGCGCGCGGCTCAAAACTATTCCGCTCCCGGTTGTGGCGGACTGGAGGAATAGGGTAAAAACCGTTATCGCCAGGACATCATCGGCGGACGCTCCTGCCAGAATAATCGTGGGAACATCGTTCTTTTTTCCCAATCCCTGGTCTTTGAGTCGCAGCATCGACGGCACAATAACCGCCGGCGAGACCGCCGCCAGCATAAATCCCGTCAATCCGGCAACCGCCCAATCAAAGGCGAAAAGCCAATGGAACAACACCGTCAGCGCAATCCCTTCGATCAAACACGGAACACAAGTCATCAGAATGGCGGTAAGTCCCACCCGCGCCAGAGTTTGCTTGCGAATACCAAGACCGGCACGCAACAGAATTACTACCAACGCGAATGATTTCAGAAAGGGTTCGATTTGAAACAGCACCGGCGGCAGCATCTCACCGCAAAATGTGCCGATAACAATTCCACAAGCCACCATGCCGATTACCGCAGGCAAACCGACACGGGCAAAACCACGTCCCAACAACCAGCCACCCAGCAGAATTAAAACCACAGTCATATTAAAAGGCATCAACATACTCCTATAATTATTGCCAATGTTCACGCACCAGTTTGGCCGTTGCAGTCAGAGCTTCGGGAACACAGCGCGTATCGCTGATTACCGGCATGAAATTGGTATCGCCACTCCAGCGCGGCACCACATGCAGATGTAGATGGTCGGCAACACCGGCTCCGGCGGCAGCGCCCAGATTAAACCCGATGTTAAACGCGTCCGGCTTGAATAATTGCTGTAAAACTTCCTTAATTTGAACACAAACATCCATCAATTCATGTCGTTCATCAAGCGTCAGACTGGAAATATCACCAATATGTCGATAGGGCGCAATCAACAAATGTCCGGAATTGTAAGGATAGCGGTTGAGAATGACAAAACAACTTGCCGCGCGATGAATTATCAACTCCTCGTTCTCCCCGCCAACATCTTGTTCGTTGCCACACAAAAAACACTCACCATCTTTCTCTTTTCGGATAAACTCTATCCGCCATGGTGCCCACAATGGACGTTTTGCCATTACATTACCCTCCGATTATTTTAAGTTGTGGGAAAAAATAAAAGCTTTTTATTTACAATACCCTTATTATCAGTCGGTTCTGACCATGCGGGGATTCCCCCGCGATATGATCCAATCGAAACATACAATGTGTCCCCGAACATAATTATTCAAACTCATAATTAGTGCTTTAAAAATTTTAATCCCGCGATATGGTATAATTAACATGTAAATTCAAACCATGGAGGTTCCTTATGCCTGATTTTGGCCACCCATTTGCAGGATTAGCAAAAGACCGTAAATTAACCAACGAAGAATTAATCCGCGCTACTCGTTTTATGATTGCTGCCGAATATGAAGCAATTCAACTTTATATGCAATTGGCAGAATCAACCGACAATAAACTTGCCATAGAAGTTCTTAAGGATATCGCCGACGAAGAACGGGTCCATGCCGGTGAATTTTTGCGGTTGCTGAAAGAGCTTGATCCTGAAGAAGAACGCTTCTACGCTGAAGGCGCGGAAGAGGTTGAAGAAGAAATTGCTGAGTTAAAGAGATAATTATGATAAAACTTGACTTTGATAAGGGCGACGGCCTCATTCCGGCAATCGCTCAGGACTGGAGCACGGGAGAAATCCTGATGCTAGCCTATATCAATCGGGAATCCTGGCAGGAAACCCTCAAAAGCGGTTGTGCCGTTTATTGGTCGCGTTCCCGGAGTAAACTCTGGAAAAAAGGCGAATCTTCAGGCAACGTACAGAAAATTCACGAAATATTAGTCGATTGCGACAACGATACCGTGGTTTTCAAAGTTGAACAGCTTGGCGGCGCGGCTTGCCACCTCGGCTATAGAAGTTGTTTTTTTCGTAAATTAGACGGCAACCGCCTGGTGGAAATCGGGGAAAAGGTTTTCAACCCGGAAGAGGTATACGGATAACCAATAAATATGGAAAATATCGTTACACCCAGATTTTATGACGCAATCGAACAGGCGTTTCCTACGCTTCCAATAAAATACAACGTGGGTTGGCGTGAAGTCACTTCGCTTGGCGCAGGCAGTGAAATCGGCATGCTGGCAGAACCACCTAATGATCTGGCACTGGCACAACTGCTTCAGTTCTGCCACCAAAATGCCATTCCACTGTTTACGTTGGGAGCAGGTACCGACACCATAGGTTCAGACGCGCCATACAACGGAGTAGTTATACGACTCTGCCAAAACGATTTTATCCGCATCAGGCCAGGAAGACGCCATATTACCGTTGGTGCCGGTGTTCGCCTCTCGGATTTAGTGACCATCGCCGCACGGCGCGGATTTGGCGGCATTGCCCCGCTAAACGCTATCCCCGGCACTGTTGGCGGGGTACTGCGCATGAACGCCGGAGCTCACGGCGTTTCAATTGGACAATTTGTCGAAGAACTCTGTGGTTACGATTCCGCTGGCAATCCGTGGTCAGCTTACGGACGCGAAATAGAATGGGGCTATCGTTGTTCATCTATCCCTTACGATGTGATTATTACCGGTGCTATTCTATCCCTTCCGGAAGTATGTAAGCATGAAGAGCAATTGCGCATTCAGGAAGAGTTGCGCGATCGTCGGCAGCGCGAACCGCGCGGACGCAGCGCCGGATGTATGTTTAAAAACATTTCCAGCGACGAACCGGCAGGACGCCTGATTGATCAATGTGGCTTAAAAAAATATTGCTGCGGTGGCGCTTCTGTTAGTGAGAGACATGCCAATTACATTATCAACGACCGTTGCGCCTCTGAAGATGACATTGTCCGGCTAATGTCGCAAATCCGTACCGAGGTGGCTCGTAAAACCGGTCTCTATCTGGTGCCGGAAGTATGCTTCATTAATTATGACTCAGTGCAAAAAATCAAGGCAGCCTGTCCTTCCCCCAAAATAGCAGTGTTGAAAGGCGGAGCGGACAACGAACGGGAAATCTCTCTGCAATCAGGCGCTGCCGTTGCTGCCGCGCTGCGCAACGCGGGCTATGATGTTGACGAAATTGATATTGAAGAATGCCAATTGAACCAGCGCATTATGGATGCGGAGGTTGTCTTTCCGGTACTGCACGGCGGCTTTGGTGAAAACGGCGAAATTCAACGGCTGCTGGAACAATCCGGGAAAAAATTTGTCGGCTGTCCGGCCAATGTCTGTGCCATCATTATCGACAAAATAGCGTCGAAAGAGCTAATGCTGAAGAGTGGCGTACCCACTCCAGATTGGGCGGTTGTTACTCCCGACAACCCGCAATTCCCGAAAAAGCTTTCCTTGCCGGTTATGGTCAAAGTGCCACAAGAGGGTTCGACGCTTGGTATTTTCAGAGTTGATACGCTGGAGCAATGGGAAGAAACGCTTCAGCAGGCATTCAAGTACGATTCACGACTGCTGGTCGAAAAATGCATTATCGGCACAGAGATTACCGTCGGCATTATTGAAGACAAGCCCCTGCCGATAATAGAAATTGTTCCCCCCAACGGCTTCTACGATTATGACGCAAAATATACTCACACGGGCGGCGAAACCCGCTATTTGTGCCCGCCCGAAACGGTTTCACCTGAACTACAGCAACTCGCCACCAAACTGGCAATGACCTTTTACCGGGCCGCCAGCTGCCGGGATATCCTCCGTGTTGATTTTATCATTGACCACGAGAATAATATTTATGTCCTGGAAGGCAACACCATGCCGGGTTTCACCGCTTCGAGCCTGGTGCCGAAAGCGGCACATCAGGCAGGGATTTCCATGGAAGCACTCTGCGCAACACTCGTGCAAGCGGCCAAGCGCCGGTAGTCGGCTCTCTAATTGATTATCTGAGGGGAAATAGAAAATGACGGAAGACAGATTCCATAAATACTTGAAAAATTTGTTGTTCAACTTTATAAAGAAATAAGACAAACACTATCAATTCTGGGTTGGGGACAAAAAATGAAGCACAAACAGTACACGGTAGCGCGTTATCTTATTGAGCGTTTACAGCGCGTTGGTATCAGGCACCTGTTCGGAGTTCCTGGCGATTATGTTTTGAACTGTCTTGTCCGAAAGCAACCGGTTTATCTCGAGTTGCCGGCCGATCTGGCCCACATGTCGTGTCGGCCACCACTGAGATTGATGTTGCGCCGATGGTATCCGATGCCGCCGGGCTGGCCGAATGCGTTGATGAATGTGCCGTGCTGTTAAATCGCGCTGCTCACCCGTTGATTCTCATTGGCATGGAATTGGCCAGGCTCGGTCTGGGGAATGACGCGTTACGCCTGGTTGAAGTTACTGAACTTCCTTTCGCAACCATGCTCAGCAGTAAAGCGGTGTTGCCGGAATTGCACCCGCAGTCTGAACAGCTATATTGATGACCGGATGGTATTGCTGGCGGAACCCGGAGATGCCTTTTGCGCGGCTCCCGAATTCAATATTGAAGAAGCGCAAAATTTTATTGTTCAAACCTATTATTGTTCAATCGGGTACTGCACCCCGGCGGCGCTTGGCGTGGCGTTGGCATGTCCGGCAAAGCGTCCGGTTGTGCTCACCGGCGATGGAGCTTTTCAGATGACTATGCAGGAAGTTTCGTCGTTGATAAGAGAACGCTGTCCGGCGCTGATCGTGATTGTCAACAACGACGGTTATCTGGTCGAGCGGATGCTGCATTCGGACGGACCTTATAACAATATTCAAATGTGGCGGTATTCGATGATTCCTGAGACATTCAATGCCGGCGGTTTTGCTGTCAGCTTTCAGGTTGCCACCGAGGATGAGCTGGCACGAGCCATGAAAATTGCTGTTAAAGAAAACGATAAACTGGTGTTGATTGAGGCCAAAGTGCCACCACGGAGTTGTTCTGCCGGACTGGAGCGACTCGGCAAATCCTTTCGTGAGGCCATTCGACCTTGAGAAGCTCTTACCGCCACATCCATGACGGTTTATCATGAGTTGACTTTCAGGTTGACTTTCAGTCTGAAGGAGCATGGCGACACCGCCGATTTGTCGTTTGACGCCCTGTTCAACCGCTATTTTGCGAAAAAGCGAAGGACATTGAATTTTCCGCTGGCTTTGTCCGAGTGGGAATGCGGTGAACTTGAGGAAAAGTTTTTTGAGCTGAAAATACTACGTTTACATCTTCTGAATTTGGTTTTTCTACAAAATACGGGTACGGGCGCGAGCGTTTTTGCGGTATTGCGCCGGGGTTAAGTCGTATTGCCGTTTGAACAGGTGGTAGAACCGGCTCAAACTCTGGAAATTCAAGTCCAGAGCAATGGCGATGATCTCATCCTTAGTGTCGGCAAGTCGTCGCGCCGCATAATTTATTCGCAACTCATTGAGAAATTCCGTCGGTGTTTTCTTCAGATGGCGTCGAAACGTTTTACAAAGATGTTCCGGAGTGCAACAGGCAAGTTTCTGCATCCGCTTTAACCCTAATTTGAGATTATCCAGTTGACGCATTTTCTTACACAATTCCGCCAGCCATTCTGGAATGTTATCCTGTTCCAGACTGGAAATATCCTCAAGGAAGTGATTGGTAAACAGATCGGCGACAATAACCTTGGTCTTTACCCGCATCAGCGCGGGCGAAATATATGGATCAGAGCGAACATTCAACAACCGGTTAGCCAGATCTTCGGCAACGTCAGGATTGAGGATGAAAGTCGGCGGCAGTACCGGTTCGGTGTAACGCCACATAAAACTGTCGTTCTCGAAGAATTCACTCATGGACAACAATAATTCAAGCTGATAAGCCAGGATCAGCATTTCACATGGTTCATCGCGGAACGGCTTGAAGCTGTGAGCATCCGACGGCCGCAAAAATACGAGGTTGCCAGACTCAAGCCGACACGTTTCACCATTGACTAAATGATTGACACTTCCCCGCAGCATAAGAATAATTTCAGCAAACTCATGCGTGTGAGACAGCGTACCCGAAGCTGGAATCGAGTGGTAATTAATGTTGCCCCCGGTCGGCAATAATTCCGCTTTTCCGCTTTTACCCCAGGTAATCGCGTGATAAGAGATGTCAAAGCCCAGCGACGAATCAAAATAGCGGTCGTCTATTTTTTCTGTATGTTTCATGTAATCCTGTCAATATCCGTTGTCCATCCATTCGGATCCCGGATCGATTTGGAGACCCGATCCCGATTTCGATTTTGGATTATCCCAACAATGAGTTGGGCCATTATGAGGCTTACTATCCTGTTTTTCTATCTGTTTTCCGGCTCTTTCGGTTCACGAGAGCGACTGACGATTGGGTCGGTCTCTACTCGTTGCCCGCCATCGTCGCCGTCATCGTTTAACCGATTCCCGGCCTTTAAGTTAATATGCCGTCGATGCATAATAATGCAAATGATAATATGCAACAATAAACGGCCACTATGAAACAAGATTTATCTACAAACGGCATTAATTTATAGGAAGAATAATTAGCCAGGAAACAAGGATTTGCGAACAAATGAATATTGTTGATTTTATATTGAGTACACCGCAGCGTCGGGCGATGCCTATTGCCGTTTATCCCGGGGCTCATCTTACTGGCGCGACGGTCAGGGAACTGGTGACAGACAGCGAAGCACAATTCGCGGCAATCGCGGCCTTACTTCGACGCTACGACTATCCGTTTGCGTTAACCGCCATGGATTTGAGCGTGGAAGCGGAAACTTTTGGTGCCGAGGTGGTGTTTGCCAATAATGAGGTACCAACAATTAAACGGCGGCTGATTGAATCTACCGCTGACATCGCCACCTTGGCTATTCCGGAAGTTGCCGATGGACGTGGCTGCGTCCAACTTGACACCATAAAAAAACTCGCGGCCATGTCATCCCGTCCGCGATATATTGTTGGGGGGATGTGCGGGCCTTACACGCTGGCGGGACGTCTTTTCGGCGTGAGTGAAATCATGGAATTGACGTTGCTGGATGTTGATGCCGTGCACACGCTGCTCGCCAAAACCACAACCTATCTGATAAAATACGTCAAAGCGTTTAAGACCGCTGGCGCAGATGCTGTTTGTATGGCCGAGCCGGCGGCTGGATTATTGTGGCCGGATGGACTGAAGGAGTTTTCATCTTATTACGTGCAACAAATTATTAATGAAGTTGAAGATGACAAATTTCGGATAATTCTGCATAATTGTGGTTGTGATGTTGAACATCTTGACGCTATTCTGTCATCTGGCGCGACTTTTCTGCATTTTGGTAACAAAATCGATATTTCGACGGTTCTGGCCAAGGCTCCGTCGCATGTGGTGATCAGCGGCAATCTTGACCCGATGGAATTTTTTGTCTCGGCATCTCCAGCGCGGATGCGTCAGGCAACAATGGCTCTGATCGAGCAGACCGCAGGTTATCGCAATTTTGTGTTATCGTCGGGATGCGATATCCCGCCGGATGCCAAGCTGGAAAATCTCGATGCGTTTCATGAAGCATCAAAGCTTCTCGAAAAACTTTAAAAATCTGAAACTAAAAATTTTTTGAACACCGTTTAATTAATAAAGGACAACAAGTATGAATAGCAAACAACTGGTACTGGATGCGATATCAGGGAAGAAGACTGAACGAACTCCCTGGGTACCCTTTTGTGGAGTACATGCGGCTTCACTCCTCGGCGTGAGTGCCGAAGAATACCTGAAATCGGCTGATTTAATGATTGCCGGACTGAACAAGGCTATCGCGTTATATAAGCCAGACGGTATTCCGGTAATCTTTGATTTGCAACTCGAAGCTGAGGCTTTCGGTTGCGGCCTGCATTGGAACATGGACAATCCGCCTTCGGTGGTGTCGCATCCGCTCGCCGGGGAAAAAACCCGTATAGATGACCTGACGCGACTGTCTGAAACAGCAGGACGCATACCGCAGGTTATCAAGGTTATTCAAACCTTGCGGAAACAGCATCCCGACATTGCCCTTTACGGTCTGATTACCGGGCCATTCACACTAGCGCTACATCTGTTGGGCACCGATATTTTCATGCAGATGTTTGATGATACCGATGCCGTTCACCGACTGCTCGATTTTTGCGCTGAAACCGGTAAGGTAATGAGTCGCATTATGTTGGAGAACGGTTGCGATGTTGTTGCCGTGGTCGACCCGATGACCAGCCAGATCGGGCCCGATCAATTCGAGGAATTCTGTACCGACCCGATGCGCAAACTATTTGATTATATCTGCGAAAAAGGCGGTAAAAGTTCACTCTTTGTCTGTGGGCACGCTCAGAAAAACATTGAGGTCATGTGTGATGTTCATTGTGACAATATCTCCATTGACGAAAACATCCCACTGGACTATGTTCGAGACATCTGTCGCGAGAAGGGCGTATCTTTCGGGGGCAACATGCAACTGACCGTGGTGATGCTGCTGGGCGATGAGGCCACGAATAAAATAAATGCCCTGGAGTGCCTTGATATCGGCGGCGACACCGGCTTTATCCTTTCCCCCGGCTGCGATATTCCGTTTGCGGTTCCGCCGGAAAACATCATTGCCGCCGGCGCTGTGGCGCAAAGCCGGGACGAACAGGAGATCGCCCGGCAACTGGCCTCTGCCGCGCGGGGACCCGAGGTGGAAAAATTTGATCTGGTCGATTATGTCGAAGCTGATAAATTGAAAATCGACGTGATAACGCTCGACTCGCTCGGTTGCGCGCCCTGCCAGTACATGGTGGCGGCGGCGGAACAGGTTGCGCGAGAATTCGGCCCGAAAGTGGTAGTACGCGAACACAAGGTGAAGACTGCTGAAGGTATCCGGATGATGGTTTCGCTGGGAGTATCCAATGTTCCAACGCTATGCATGGATAAGGAAATTGTTTTTGTTTCATCGATCCCCGGCAATAAAGCACTTGCGGACGCGATGCGTGAACGGCTGCGGCAAAAATTGAAAAAATGATAAAATAGGACAATTAATACTCAAAAGACAACAAGTAAAAATTGTCTCCGGGGCTATACTTAGTTAGAACTTATTCGAAAAGCTTTAAAAATTTGAAACCTTTTCGAACACGGCCTAATCGCCGAAAGAGACAATTTAAAAATAGTTAACTCAAAATTAAAAAAGGGAAAGAACAATGGCGGATTTACAGAAGATCAAAGATGCAATCATGAGCGGTAAACGGGAAGAAGTAACCAGCCTCGTTCAGGCAGGGATTGATGCCGGCGACAACGCGGTGGAAATCCTCGAAGGCGGGATGATCCCGGCAATGCGGGAGATCGGCGATAAGTTTTCACGCAACGAAGTATATGTTCCGCAGATGTTGATTGCCGCGCGGGCGATGCAGGCCGGATTGGCGCTGATTGAACCGGCTCTCGTCAGTTCCGGACATCAACCTCTTGGCAAAGTCTGCATCGGCACCGTCAAAGGCGACTTGCACGATATCGGCAAAAATCTGGTTGCCATCATGCTCAAAGGAGCCGGCTATCAGGTGATTGACCTTGGCGTGAACTGTGACGTGAATAAATACGATGAAGGGATTAAACAGGGAGCGACAATCATCGCCTGCAGCGCCTTGCTGACAACTACCATGCCGTATATGAAAGAGGTGGTTGAGCACTTCAAGGATACGGATGTCAAGATCATCATCGGCGGCGCGCCGGTAACCCAGAATTATGCCGATCAGATTGGCGCCCACGGTTACAGCGACGACGCTAACGGCGCGGTAAAACTGGTGGATGTACTGTTCAAAAAAAGCGCGTAAAATGTTCTTTGAAATGAACAAAGACCGTGAGAAGAAAAGCCTTCAGGACATGCGGAGCATGAACACTGAAAGGCTTTTCGAGCGCGGTCTATTTAGTGTCCCTGCCAGCGCCATATCGCGGCAGTCGAGTAGAATTGCAAGTTTCCTGCTCGAAACCTTTTCGATCACGGTCTGATTATGTTAAAAATTATTTTTTCAGATAACACGTACTACGTGGAAATAACGCCGGACGTTATGCTTGCCGAGCTCGTTGCTCGCGCCGGGATTATGCTTGACCTGCGTTGTGGTGGATTCGGTGTTTGCGGACGTTGCAAAGTAGAATTGCTGTCCGGTGAATTTGTTATCAACGGTAAAACAAAAAAAGTGACCTCCCGGCCGATGTCCGCGTTGGCATGCCGTACCAGCCTGAATGGTACAGACGCGGAAATCAGCGTTCCGCAAAATTCCGTGGTTCATGCGGACGGAAAAATCGCAGTAGACTACGAGCACGTTCCTAAACCGCAAAGTCCCGGATTTTGTCTTTTTAAAATCATCCCGCCATGCGAATTTACGGTAGATGGAATGAGAAGTCTGGCGGAAATTCCCGACGCGGGCGATCTCTACTGGCCACCGGAAACATTGCGTCTACTCGGAAAATGTTGTCATGATGACACCACCATTCACGTGGCGGTTGTCAACAGGCAAAACCGTCCCGGCTGGGCCGCTGCCGCGCTGCCACAACCATTTGACCCTCTGGGGGTGGCGATTGATGTCGGAACCACTACTGTGGCAATGGCGCTACTTGACCTGAAAAACGATGAACCATTAGCTTCAGCCTCCGCCTACAATCGTCAGGCAAACCGTGGTGACAATGTAGCAACGCGCATTTCCTATTCCTCCGGCAGTCCGGAGAACCTGGCGGAATTGCGCCGGTTGATTATTAATGATACGATTAATCCATTGCTGGCGCGACTCTTCGCCGAAACCAAACGCAACCCCAACGAGGTAATTAAAGTATCAGTGTCCGGTAACACGGTGATGTCACATCTGTTACTGGGAATAAGCCCCCGAAGCATTGGTGTCATGCCTTTTTTACCAACACTGCGCGTCTATCCGGAAATTACCGCAGGCGAGGCGGGAGTCGCGGTCAATCCCGGAGCGTTGCTTGACGTATTGCCGGCAGTTTCCGGCTACATTGGCGGCGATATTGTGGCCGGTATCATGGCCTCCGGGATGATGTCCTCCGAAAACCGCCATTCCCTGCTGATTGATATTGGCACAAATTGTGAAATCGTACTCTTCAGCGAACAAAAACTCTACGCCTGTGCCGCCGCTGCCGGCCCTGCTTTCGAGGGTGCCGGTATTGCTTGCGGCAGTCGCGCTGCAGCTGGTGCAATAGATTCCATCAAAATCTCATCGGAATTAGCATTGAGCTTTACCACCATCGAAGATGCCCCGCCGGTCGGGTTGTGTGGTTCAGCCATTATCGATTTCGTGGCCGCAGGCTTCACTTCCGGCTTGCTCGATACCTATGGACGTTTCAACCTGGAACGTCTGCGCCAATGCGGACGTTATTACGAGGTTGACTATGGCAACGGCATCATCCACACGTGTATGATTGCAACCGGCGGCGGCGGAAAACCTATTTATGTGTCAGAAGCTGATATTGAACAAGTATTGAAAGCAAAAGCGGCCGTCTATGCGGGTGTCAAGTCATTGATCGCAACCTGTCAAAGGAAATTTGACGAGCTGGAAAAAGTATATCTGGCCGGCGGCTTTGCCCGCTATCTGTCAATCCAGAATGCCATTACTCTGGGGATGCTGCCACCGTTGCCGTCGGAACGCTTCCACAAAATCGGCAATGGCGCCCTGGCCGGCGCGGTGATCTCGCTCTTCGATCCCGAGTCTACTGCCGTGGCGCGACACCTGATCGACCAACCGGAAATCATTGAACTCAACATCCTGCCCGAATTCGAAAACGATTATATTGATGCGCTGCTGATTCCCAATTTTAAACCAGAAGAGTTTCAATAATTAGACCGTGCTCGAAAAGCCATTTAGGGTTCATGCTTCGCATGCCCCAAAGGTTTTTTTTCACGGTCTTATATCATTTCAAATTTGGTTCATCGCCCCCACCCAAAGAGTGAGGCGTTACCATCAAATTCGGATGCCAAGTTTACGAATGTTATCGATAATCCGGTCATAGGCCCAGCGGTTCCACTCTTCTTCGACTCCGATGCCCGGCAAATCACCATACTGATTAAAGATCAAATGACCTGAGTAGTGCCGGAACATGTCATCTACACCCTGCTCAATGATGGCGCGGTTGCCGGTTGGAAGAATTTTCTGAATATCTATCGGCGACCATAACGCGGCCTGGTATTGTTTTAGCATTCCTCTCAGCCATTCCGGGTTATAGACCGTCGGTTGGTCAAACTGAAAACAGTTCACTCCGGCTCGCAGCAGGGGTTCAACAATCTCATCATTCTTGCCACAGGAGTGCATTATTACTTTCATGCCGCGTTCGCGCGCCAACCCGAACAGTTCCGCGTATAGTACTCCAAAATACTCCTGCCACATTGCCGGACTCATCAACAGTCCGGTCTGCGTTCCCATGTCTTCGGCAAACATGATGGCATCAGCTCCGGCTTTGCCCGCGGCGGCAATCTGTATTTTAAAAACTTCAGCCACCATGCCGTGCAGACGCTTTACTTCTTCCGGATAGAGCGCCAGATCCATCAAATAAATCTCCATTTTGCGCAAATAACGGGAGGCGGCGAAAATCCAGCCGCTCATGCCGGCTACTCTGAATTTATCTGGTTTCGCGGCAAAAGCCTGCCGATAATTTTTGGTACAGGATTTCAAATCAAACTCGGGAACGCGAAATGTTTCAAGCTGGCTCCAGTCCTCGATGGCCGGTTTACAGACTTCGCCCGCCCGACAGCCATCTTTCATCCTTACCCACAGATTTTCCCAGATATCGTCGTAGTATTCCTGATCGCCATCAAGCCATCGTTTCGGCTCATAGCCAACAGGCATCCCGGGCCCGCCAAAAACAAAATCGCTAATCATGTTCTTGCTTTCGGGAAAATTCAGTCCCGGCTGCGGCGCTCCGGTATGTTCAATGTTGGCCAAAATGATTTCTCTCGATGTCATGTTGTTGTTCCTTTCTGTTCAATCGTTTTTGTGTGTCTGGAATAAAATGTATCCCGCACCTAAACTGGCAGTCGGCCCTGGGTTGTCCCAGGCTTTCAGCCCTTGATGCCGAGGCGGGAGATTCCATTTACCCAAAGCGATGCCTTGGGCTATGGGGTCTCGGGACTCCGTCCCTTGGGAAATAGTGATGGATTACCTGTTTACGTAACGCCTCACTCTTTCCTTTGGCTCGGGGTCAATACTACACAGCCTCGTCGTTCCTCCTCGGGGATGTTAGCCTCGACCCCACCCAAAGAGTGCGCGATTACGTGTTTACTCTACTTTCGAGTGTTTACAATGGTAGCGGGTTTGACAAACTGTCGTTTTGTATTATAATAACAACTATACATGAATTTTACTCAATCAGCAATGTTATTTTTTGACCACTTATTGTACTATTTTGATATTACCAGAAGAAACAGCTCATTTTCCGAAACTGCTTGACAACACTCTGATCCCACAGTTGCTCGGGGTGTTTGCCAACGGACGTTTTTGCCGTTTCCATATCGAAACCTTGCATCTTCACACTCGCCAGGCAGGCGGCATGCATCAGATTCCGCCAGAGCATCATCATCAGGTCTTTCACGTGATTCTATATGTTTACGGGTCCGGCAATTTTAGATGCGAAGGCAAAACTATTGAGGCTAACCGCGGCACGCTGGTGTTGACCTCGCCGGGCATACCCCACTGCTTCGCTTCCACGGCTATGTCCATGGTGGTATATCATGAGTTGACTTTCAGTCTGAAGGATCATGGCAACACTGCCGATTTGTCGTTTAATGCCCTGTTCAATCACTATTTTGCGGGAAAGCGAAAGGTATTGAATTTCCCGCTGGCTTTGTCCGAGCGGGAATGCGAAGAACTTGAGGAAAAGTTTTTTGAGTTGGAGAAGGCATTACGTCATTATCAGGACGAAAACTTGTTTTTTCCCTACAAGCATGCCGCGGCATTATTGGAACAGGTTTATCTGCTGGGCTATGCGGCAGTTGATGCCGACAGAATAACTCGACAGCCGCCGCCGAACATCATGATCGCGCGCGGGTTGCTCGAACGCGAGCTCAACCAGCCATTGCGGCTCCGGGATGTCGCGCGAAAAACCGGCACCTCGCCGGAACACTTATGCCGTGAATTCAAGAAAATTTTTGGAATTAGCCCGTTGCACTACCGTTTACAAATGCGAATAACAGCAGCGGAAAGATTGCTGGCATATTCAACCCGTCCGCTGAAGGATATCGCGGCGGAACTTGGGTTTACGGACGAACATCACTTTTCAAAAACGTTCAAGAAAATCAATGGCGAACCGCCCGGACGCTTCCGCGCGTCCGCCAGGTAGTCGCAGCCGTAACCTTACGCCGTGACTCTCCCACGTGCCGCCATTTTGTTTCCACGCTGACACGTTGTCAATGCCGGTTTTTCCAAAAGTAGGGGAGACTCTCGATGAGAGCGCCCGCCGCACCTGCGGCTGTTGACATAGCTCGGAACCGGGGAGATGCCGGTTTTATCGAAACGCGGCACTACTTTCAGGCTGCCACGGAGGCACGGCGGAAAATGAAAAATTAAGAATGAAAAATGGGGAGAAAGGTTAACCATATAGAACATGTAGGAATTGTAGGAAGATAGGAGATTTTTTCAGCCACCTGTCTGCGCCTGCAGGTCGCAAACGCGACAGGCAGGCGGATTACACTGATTGACACGGATAAGAATATTGCATGGTGAATAAATCAATTACGATAACCGTTGCGCTGACAGGGAACGCTTCGTATTGGGAAAAAATAAAATCCGATTTTGCTTTTTCACAAAAACATGTCATATTGCTCATGTTAAAGAAAAAAAGGAGCAAGTCATGCTGGAAAGAACAATAACCGCGCATTTACTGAAACTGGCCGAGTTTTTTCCGGTGGTTACCATTATGGGACCGCGTCAGTCCGGCAAGACCACCCTTGCCAGGACGTATTTCCCGAATTACGCCTATGTCAATCTCGAGAATCCGGAAATGCGGGAATTGGCGCAGCGCGATCCGCAGGAATTCATGCGAACACATGCTCCTCCGGTAATCATCGACGAGGTTCAGCGTGTCCCGATGCTTTTGAGCTATATTCAGGTCTATGTTGACGAACACAAAGGTAACGGACAATTCATACTGACCGGGTCGCATCAGCCGGAATTGCGGGCGGAGGTTTCACAATCACTTGCCGGGCGTACTGCGATCATGAACCTTTTGCCCTTTTCCATCAGCGAGTTGGCGGCGGCAGGGATTGTCATGGATCGGGACGAATATATTTTCAAAGGTTTTATGCCGCGTATCTACGATGAAAATGTGCCGCCTGAATTGCTTTACTCCAACTACTTCATGACCTACGTGGAGCGAGACGTTCATCAATTGATCAACGTGGCGAATAAGAACGCGTTCGAGACTTTCATTAAATTGCTCGCCGGTCGGGTCGGACAAGTTGTCAATCTGCAAAGCATGTCGGGAGAGGTTGGCGTTTCCGCACCGACACTTGCTGCATGGTTGTCGGTTCTGGAATCAAGCTTCATTGTCTTTCGCCTGCCTTGTTTTTTCAGGAACTTCGGCAAACGTCTGACTAAAAGCCCGAAAGTTTATTTTACCGATGTCGGCCTGGCGGCTTATCTTTTAGGAATCAAAAACCCCGACCAGGTGGCTCGCGATCCGGTTTTCGGCGGACTTTTTGAAAATTTGGTAGTGCTTGAGGTGCTTAAAAGCAGATATAACCAAGGACAGGAATCCGAGCTTTATTATTTTCGCGACACCAAGGGACTTGAAATCGATCTTTTGCTCAATCGGGGACAACAGCTTTATCCGTTTGAGATTAAAGCCGCCAGGACATTCGACCCCTCGTTTGTGAAAGGACTGAAAAAATTCATGACTCTCGCCGACGGCGCGACATCTCCGACTATCGTTTATGCCGGGGATATGAATCCGGTCATACACGGTGTGGCGTTCGCTAATTTCAAAGACATCGGCGCTATCATCAACAAGGATTCAAACTGAAAACAAGGATTCTCTTCCGGCCTGCTTGCGGTTTTCCCACACTTCTGGCGCGCCGGCCGCAGGCAGGAAATACCGCGCTCCGTCGTACGGAGGCTGCCTCTACTCGTTATCCGCTCTCGTCGCCGTTATCGTTTAACCGATTCCCCTATTTCCTTCTTCAGGCTGCCACGGAGGACAGCCCTCCACTGGCCTGCCATCTTCTTTGTGCCTCTGCGCCTCTGTGTGAGAATCTTTCTCTCCAAAACTTATTGATA
>JAGYNC010000359.1 GCA_018400135.1 Victivallaceae bacterium | reverse complement strand
ATTCTAGGGCCAATTTGCGATTCTGCGCTTCTATTATTGATTGAAGGTCGTTTTAGGATTTCAATATAT
Organism: Victivallaceae bacterium; assembly: GCA_018400135.1. Lineage (GTDB taxonomy): Bacteria > Verrucomicrobiota > Lentisphaeria > Victivallales > Victivallaceae > M55B135. The sequence goes on along the minus strand of JAGYNC010000359.1, from coordinate 1,842 downwards.
AGCCATGCATATGAAATCATTCTTCTTGCATAATAGCGTATATTGTGAGAATATGCGGCCATGCGATCAGAAAATGGAAATTTACACCTCGAAATTCAAACGTCCCGAAAAAGTCCGGTCGGAATTATCCGGACGACCCAATGGGATAAGGATCTGAAAAAATATATCCACACGCAGCACGGAAGAATTTCCGGATGTTCAATCAATCAACTCAAACTGCTACAGGCCGCTTTCCGGGAAGAGGTGGTTCCCGGTAATGCGCCTGAAGCCTTTCACATCTTGCGATCGCGCGAATATGGCGCAAGTCAGGCGATCCTGAATCTGGCCAAAGAAACGGGATTGGACAAGATGCTATACTCACGGACGGAACCGTGGGTTGATTGCGTTTTGGCGATGATTGTTGGTCGAATTGTTTATCAGGGCAGCAAACTGAGTTTGTGTAATCGATGGGAAAATACCGCGCTGTGGGAGTTGTGTGGAGTGGAGGGAAAACCGGTTGTGGAGAAGCATTGTTATGCGCCGCTTGATCGCCTGCTCTCCCGCCAAAAAGCCATTCAGAAAAAGTTGGCCAAGAAGCATCTGACCTCTGGTTCAATGCTTCTTTATGATATCACCAGTTCCTATTTCGAAGGGGAATATGAATCAAGCGAACTGGTTACCTTCGGCTATAACCGCGATGGGAAAAAGGGACATGAGCAGGTCGTTATCGGCCTGATCACCACGGAAGAAGGATGTCCGGTCGGGTGTGAAGTGTTCAAGGGCAATACCTCAGACTCGACAACCGTCATGGGAAAAATTGATGAAGCCCGCCGGCAATACGGTCTTGAAAAGTTTATTTTCGTCGGGGATCGCGGCATGGTTACCCAAGGACGGTTTGAGGAAATTCGTGAACACGAAAACATTAACAGCATTTCCGCCCTCACTCATGCCCAACTAAACGAATTGCTGAAGCGCAATGTGGTTCAACCGGAATTGTTTGACGAAAAAAGTACGGTGGAAATTATAGATCCAGAGGATGGCGCGCTGCGTTATTGTCTGTGTAAAAATCCCGTAACCCGGCAACGCGAACACGATACCCGGCTGCGCCTGGTTCAACTCGTAGAAACAGGGATGGAAGAAATCGCCGGTTACAAAAAGAAAACGACCGTCGAGAAGCTCGGAGCTCGCGTTGGAAAACTTTTGGCAAAATATAAGGTCGGCAAATTTGTCACCTGGTCCATCGAGGCCGAAGCCGGAGAGATCAAATCTTGTAATCACAAAATAAAATGGCGCATTGACCAACACAAAATCGAAGCCGAAGAGCAACTCGATGGATGCTATATCATCCGAACCGACGTAGGCCACGGAAGAATGGACACCGACAGCGTGGTCGACGCCTATAAATCGCTCGGCAATGTTGAACGCGCCTTTCGCAACCTGAAAACCGTTCAGCTTGAAATGCGCCCCATGTATCACAAAACCGATGATCGCATTCGGGCTCACGTCTTTCTTTGCATGCTCAGCTACTATGTACAATGGCATCTGATGAAACGGCTTCAGCCACTATTCGAAGGCGATGGTGTCGGATCGGATCGTCGCTGGAGTTTTGAGCTGGTCATCGAGACGCTGCGCCAGCGCGTTCGTCACACGGTCAGTTGCCAAGATATTACATTTGAGCGAAACGGAGAGCCGACCCCGGCGCAGCAAACCATCATCGACCTGCTCGCCCAATCGATATAGCCATCACAGTGAAATTTTATAATTTTTGCAACCGCCTACAAATAAAGTGGTTGCGGTCAAGATCATGCCTTTTCGGGGTAGAATGTGCGCCAAGAAGAAAGCAGGCCAGGCCGGTGTCGAGAA
>JAGYNC010000358.1 GCA_018400135.1 Victivallaceae bacterium | reverse complement strand
TCGTTAGGGAAAAGGATGACGACATGACTGAATCACAACAGATTAAAAAACTGCATTTGATGGTGCATCCGACCCCGCGGAATACGGAGAAGGTGAAGAGGTAATTTCAAAGGAAAGGAGAACCCCATGCGGGCGATGATCGTTTTAGTTACGATATGCGGCTGGTTTGTCGCGAATGGAACAGTTGAAGTGTATGGAGGCGAGAAAATGACATCAGGTGCTGGTACGATTAAATCACGGTCATTCAATGTTCTTAATTACGGGGCCGTTGGCGACGACAAGACGGACAACACCGAAGCATTTTCAGCATGCCTCAAGGCGGTGGTCGAGGCCGGTGGAGGACGTATGTTCCTTCCAGACGGGGTCTATCGCGGCAGGATCATCATTCCCGGGATCAAGAAACGGATAACCGTCGAAATCGCGGGTGAAAGCGAACCGACACCTCTATTTGGTACGATCGGAACAGCCCGCCAGCTGCAAAAGAATGGTACGATCGTCAAGAGCCTATCTAAATCGGGATCCGCGGTCATCTCCGCGGCAAACTCACCGGAGAACCAGATATTCTCTGGTGTCAACGTAATTATCAGGAACTTGGATGTCCGAACATATGATAACCCGGGCATCGGCGGGATCGACCTGAAGCACGCTTTACAATGCAAACTCGAGAACGTGTTTGTCAACACAGACATCTACAATGTGCAGGCATCAAGACCCACCCATGGCACCAGCGGCATCATTACACCGGCCTGCAATAACGCGGCATGGACAGTTCTTCGCAATGTAGTCGTGACAGGATACCGCACCGGCATCATGGTCAATGAGAACACTGACGGGGACAACATCGTTGTGGCCTCCAACATCAACGGTCTTGAATTTCTGCAAGCCCATCACGCTTCTCACTTCGCCCGGGTGGTCACCTTCCGCAATACTCACCATGTTACGGTCTCGGGTAAACACGGGTTTTCGATCGAACAGATGAATACGGAACAACCGGGGAAGGGACAGACGAATGCCGGGAACATCTGGCAGACGCTGGTCAGCGATATCAATGATCCGCAAAATCTCGGCGTCGGCGACATCAACTACTGGGTCGTTTTGGGTGGCAAGGGCGCAGTCGATCAGTTTGTCAAGAATGGCGGCGCCTCGATCCGGGCCCGGAGGATTGGTTCCGCATTAGCCGGAAACGAGAGCACCGGAAACTAGTCAAGTCATCGTACTATGCCCAACAAGCCGAATACAGGCGACGCTTGACAGCCGCATGATAGGTAATTTACAAAGAAAGGAAGAGTGACATGGTTGAGTTAAAACGGATCAAAACACTGCATTTGATGGTGCATCCGACTCCGCGGAGCTCGGAAAAGGTTGAAAAGTATTTCAAACGTTGGAATCGGCATTTGGCCGAAGCCGCCGCCGATCCGGAGACGGCGTTGTGCGTGTTGAGCAACTCGCCGCCGGAAATGAAGAGGTTGCTGGCGGAGGCACGGCGACTTTTTGGCGATCGGTGTGTCGCTGATCCGGACGACTGGTCGGACGCGACGAAACTGCTTTATGCGGACATGGTGGAGCAAGCCTTCACGGGCCTCGATCACAATTCGCCAGATAACAACCTTTACGGCCTTTGGACGGCGAAGAACGCGCTTCGCTGGGCCGAGGGATTGAAGAGCGAGCTTAACCGGCGCGGTTTCTCCTATTCGCCGTCGGAATTGCGCGTCGTCGGGTTTGGTGGAATGTGGGGCGGCTGTTTGACAAAGTACGTTGCGCTGATGTCGCATCAGCTGGGCGTATCAAAAACCCCCGAGATCATGCCGGAATTGTGCTCGGCGGCAGGATTTCCCGTCAACGGAGAATATTTGGAGAAGTTCGAGTTGCCGCGTCACGTGTGGGCGTTTCTCTTCAAGGCCAACAATGGCA
>JAGYNC010000357.1 GCA_018400135.1 Victivallaceae bacterium | reverse complement strand
GCCAATCTTGGAACCTCTAAGTGAAAACCTGTTCATTTCATTCCTGCCGATTTTTTAAAAGTTATTAAATTCTCCGCGACTTACTCATCGTAATAGTCAAGTTTAAGTTCGTATACTGAAATATCAAGGTCTATCTGAGAAGTGTCGCAATAGGTAGACAGAGTACTGGACAGTCCGCGAGCATTCTCCAGCGCCGACTCGAAATCATCGCGTTTACGATCATATTCTTCAGACGCGTCTTCATATTCGCGGCGTGCGTCATCACGCGCATCAGCAGCGGACTCCAATTCGTCGGCAACAATGTCCAATTCGGCAACCGCTTCCTCCAACTCGGAGAGAGCTGTCGCCGCCGACTCGCGTTCCTCTTCTCCCTCGATCAAATCCAAAAATAGAAAACTTTCAAGGTCCATGGTCTTGGTCTCCCTTGCGAATGCGCACAATGATTCCGGCGACGATCGCTGGTTTTGACTTCATATCCCGTTCCTGCGGTTCCCGGAAAATATCTCATGCCTAATGCGATTGCAAATATTATTGCCGCTGGCTGAACGAGAGCAAAAATTGGTGGAGGCGCCGGGATTTGAACCCGGGTGCCTGATCGTCACTAGGAACTCCGCGTAGGGTCTTGCAAGGGCTTTTACTACGCTGGGCCACCACGCCCGGGAGTTTTGCTGATTCTCAGGTCGATACCATTTCGCCCCCATTGTCTATTATGGAAAATGACGAATCATTCAAAGCTTTCACCGCCCTCTACAGCTGATTACAGGAAAGCTTTTGGATCCATCACCTTCAATATTTCTGATGAGTTGTTCTTCCTTGTCATATTTTCTGTTTTCCAACCATATTTTATTGGCGATATGGTTCGCATCCATATCAGGCCAGCGCTCAAGATTTTCATAGGCGGGAAGTCTGGGACGGCGAGCGAGCCGCCGTTTTTCTTTACTCCAGAGCTTTTCCCGAGATTTGGCTCCAATAACGGAAGCCTGGTCGCGAAAAATATAGGCGGCTTGCGATCGTTCCACCCTGTCGGCATGAAGTATGGCTCGAATAAGATTATCCCCGTTCTCGCGAATATTCCAGAAGTTGAACCAGAATTTCCTATCCTCGCGGTCAAAGTAGTTTTTAGCTACTCGTAAATCCTCTGCGGCCATCCGGTTGACAAAATCCCTTCTTGACTCCTCGATTCTGATGTCGACTTGCTGTTTAATCGCCTGGAAATCTCTTTTAGCCCGCTCTGCCTCCTCTAGGAAAAGACCCCGTTCTTGGCTAAACTTTTTACGCAGATCATGATTAAATAAATCCCGACGGTCCAGAATCATGCTTTTTATTGCTTCTGCAGCCTCGTTGCATGCTTGTATTGACTCTTCGGCGGTTCTGGCATGTTGATGGATATTGAAATAAATGGTTAATCTTTTGTTCAAAACCATGAATACTCTGACGCGCTCGGCTTCGATGCCTGTCGCGTTGATAAAAACCAACTCTCCATCCGCGAAAAGGTCAGGGTGGGCCGCGGCCTTTTTTGCCCAGGCCATAACGTCTTCGGCAGCGGCTATTGTCGCGTCCTGATCTTGTCCAAGCAGTGTTGCCTGAAAATGATCATTGGCCGAATAAAGATTACCGACAATAACCGCCCTGGCTCTGATTCTTTCCACGGCTGTCCGAATACGGTTCAGATAATCAGCGGTTTCGGGCGAATCGATATTGGCAAGATGCATATTTTCAAGCCGGGTGGAAACCTCTCCGGCCTTATCGGCCAAATCAAGGAAATTAAAGGATACGGTGAGCATTTCATCGCGCATGACTGCTATGTCGCGCCGGATATCCCCGTCAATACTCCGGGAAGTGTTGGTAGCCTCCTTGATCATTGAAATTGTAATGGGTGAATCAATACGTCCTGATGAACGGTCATCATTCACGCTCTGGCATCCCGAG
>JAGYNC010000356.1 GCA_018400135.1 Victivallaceae bacterium | reverse complement strand
GCGCTACATTGTTATAAATCGTCAGCGCTGTGCCGCCAAAGGTTTCATAAATGAACACGAAGGATAGAATTCGATGAGCTATCGAATCGGGTGATTGGCTGTGCCCTCGAGGTGCACCGGGAACTTGGGCCTACCACCTATGAGCAATGCCTGGCACACGGGCTGAAACCCTTCGTGCTCTTCGCGTCCTTCGTGGTGAACAGAATAGGGAATGCGAACAACGGCATGCAGGCAGACGGACGCTCGTACCTCGCGCCGCTGGCAGGAGAGATGATTGAGCGCCTGAAGGCACGATCAAGTCCAAATCGAAATTGGGATCGGGTCTCCAAATCGATTCGGTCTGCGATAAGCGTTATATGGTTGTTAAATAGTAAAACCGGCGTGACGCGCGGCATGACACCACGTCATTCGACATGGTAAAAATATCCACCTGGGTCTGCGATAAGCGCTATATGGCTGTTAAATGGTAAAACCGGCGTGACGCGCGGCATGACAATTCAGGTTGACCGCTACCGGCAGTGAGGCGATGTGACACGGGAAATGTTCGATGTGAACGGCCAGCGCAGTGGTGTTGCCGCCCAATCCCTGCGGCCCGACACCGGAAGCGTTGACGGTGGTTAAGATATCTTGTTCCAACTCCGCGTATTCGGGTTCCGGGTTTGCGCCGCCCACATCGCGGAGCAGTGCTTTCTTCGCGAGAAATGCTGCTTTTTCAAAAGTGCCGCCGATACCGATGCCGACAATGGTGGGAGGGCAGGGATTGCCACCGGCGGCGACCACGGTATCAACCACAAAATCAACGACACCCTTGCGTCCGTCGGATGGTTTCAACATTTTCAGTCGGCTCATGTTTTCCGAACCGCCCCCTTTGGGTGCCAGAATTACCGTTAATTCGGTACCCGGCACCAGTTTGAGGTGAATAATTGGTGGAGTGTTATCGCCGGTGTTGGCGCGTTTAAATATCGGGTCGGCAACAATTGATTTCCGGAGAAAACCTTCCTTATATCCCTTGGCCGTCCCGACTGCAAGCGCCTCATAAATTGAACCGCCGTCAATTCTGACCATCTCGCCCATTTCCACAAAATAGACGGCGAATCCGGTGTCCTGACAGAGCGGCATTTTCTCGGCTGCGGCAATAGCGGCGTTATCAAGATATTGGCGCAGAAATTCTTTGCCGCGTTCTGTGGTTTCGTGTTCAAGACACTCTTTGATTTTTGCCAGTACAGTTTCGGGCAGATCATAAGCAGCTTTGAGACATGCTGCCGCTGTTTCATTGACGACACGCTGGAAAGGGATTACCCGCGCGAAATCCCTAAATGTTTTGTTGCGTGCCAGTTTCAGTTTACTCATGGATTATCGCTCCTGGTGTTTTCTTAGTTCCACCCTGAATTTTTCGCGGGTTCAGGTTTACGCAATATAATCCCATGAGCCATTAAAACAACCGTATTAGGGAGGCAATTTCATTGTTCCCGTTATCTTTTTATCAGCATTTTCTGTCGCCCGGTTGTAGACGATGAGTCCACCGCGACTGAAGCCTTGAAGAACTGCCTTACTGTTCAAATTATATTTAGCGACAACATATTGGGAAAAAATGTTCCATAATGAAACCGCTTTCAGATGCGGGATTTCGGGCTCCACTACAATGCAGTTTTTGCCGAAAAACTGGAAGCACTAGTTCCTGGCAAAGAACGTTTTTGTTATGTTGCTCCAACTGTAAGCAGAATAATGGTGGCCGCGCCGCAGACCAATGCCACCAGCTTCCGCAGAGTAACGCGTTCCCTTAAAAAGATAACGCTCAATCCGAAAGTGCCGAGAAAGCTCATCTGGGCAATCGGCAATACCACACTGGCATCGCCGTGATGGAGCGCCGCAGCCATGAAGAACACAATGCCGGATACCAGTACGCCGGACAATGCACCGTAGCTCACAAGTTTAAAATC
>JAGYNC010000355.1 GCA_018400135.1 Victivallaceae bacterium | reverse complement strand
CCGCCAAGTAGTCGCAGGCGTAGCCTTACGCCGCGACTCTCCCCGTAAGGTGTTGCTTTCCAGTAGCCTGCGTTCTCCGAACGCAAAAAGCATTGCCTCGCGGAATTCGTTTCATGCGTTCGGAGAACGCATACTACTCTGGCTTGTTCGCCAAACCCCAAGCCGAATTTCTGCGCCATCAGCGCGGCGGAGGGTCGTTCTCAAGGTACCGCAAGCATCCTTGCTTGCGTTTTCTCTTCTCAAGCTGGAAGCTTGAGGTACTTTCCGACCTGCGACCGGTAAGCAGTTGTAAAAATTATAAACCGTTTGACGATAGCGGCGACGAGATCGGCTGACGATTGAAACCGTTTCTACTCGTTGTCCGTTCTCGTCGCCGTTCTCCTTGACCGATCTTTCGAGTTTTGTTCTTCATTCTTTGATGGCCTTCGATACCCCGGTATCGGCGGCATCTCAGAATGCGGCCAAATCCTCAAAATCTTCGCAATCCAAGCGAAATTTTAAGCTTCACAGAGCACTAATCGTTCCTCCTCGGATGTTGTATCCTCGACCCTCACCCAAAGAGTGAGACGTTACGAATATAGTCAATGGTTTAGCAAATACCAAATCAGTTAATTGTATCTGCGGGAAATTGAGATATTGGTATCTTACATGTAAATGACAAATCTCATCGCCGCGATAGTGGCAACTCACACATGGAGGTCGGATAAGATGAAGCAAAACTATTTTCAAAAAGATGAACGTTATTTGCGGGAACGTGTCGGCAGTATGGAACAACTGGCCGATTTACGGCATTGTGTCTTGGATGATGGCTCGGAGCGTGGGAACAGAATAGTCGAGGTTAACAATGGTAGTGGCTTGCGATTTACCATAAATTTGGAACGCGCATTGGACCTGGTGGATGCATCGTTCCAGGGCATTCCGCTGGCGTGGAAATCCTGTAATGGTTTGCCGTCCCCGCAATTTTCCGAACCGACCGGAATTGGTTGGCTGCGGAATTGGAGCGGAGGATTGCTCACAACCTGCGGGCTGCGCAATGTTGGTGCTCCATGCGAGGTCGATGGCGAAGCTTTCGGGTTGCACGGCAGAGTTTCCAACATCCCCGCGTATGAAGTGTGTTGTCACAAGGGCTGGAAAAATGGACGATACACGCTGCAAGTTTCCGGAAAGGTGCGTCAGGCCAGCGTGTTTGGAGAAAAATTGGAATTACAGCGGAAAATATCTACCTGTATGGGAGAAAATTCCGTGGTTGTCGAGGATACGGTGATAAATCGCGGTTTCGCGGTTTCTCCGTTGATGCTGCTTTATCATATCAACCTGGGTTACCCGTTGCTGGGAGAAAACACGATTTTGACCACCGACGAACATCAGATTACGCCAAGGGATGAAGTTGCCGTCGCCGGATTGAAAGAGTGGATGCGGTGCGGCATGCCTCAACCCGGTTTTGCGGAACAGGTATTTTATCATGAGCTGCCAGCCGATCCGGACGGCATGGCAAACATTATCGCAACCAATCCTGATATTGGTTTGGCGTTTCAGTTGGAATATCGCCAGCGGGAACTGCCGTATCTGGTGCAGTGGAAACAACTGGGGCAGGGGGAGTATGTGCTTGGACTGGAACCGGCAAACTGTTTTCCCGAGGGACAGCAGGCGATGCGCGACAGACAGCTTTTGCGTGAAATTGCGCCCGGCGAGAGTGTCTCCACCTGCGTCAAAATTTCCATTAATAAAAACTTAGAAAATTGAGAAAATCTATTTTTTCTAAAAAATTCATTTCACTATGAGTATAATTGTTTTAATGCTTCATCTGTATTCTGTAAAATGTATAATTTATACATAAGAATATAATATACATCGTTACACTATACCAATTTTATACTCAACTTTTGAGAATAAAAATCTTATTACTTATAACCCATTTCAAAGAAATGTTCTTTGAAATGAACA
>JAGYNC010000354.1 GCA_018400135.1 Victivallaceae bacterium | reverse complement strand
CTGTATTCAGCAACGACCGCGCCGGTTGAGTCTGTCAGTGCCCGGACATTTTTGTAGCCGTCCACAATGTAATAGTAACAGTTCGAGCCGTCCTTGACCCAGCCGGGAGAGTCGCCGAGCCAGACGTAGCTACGTTGGAGGGCATCGCTACCGTCGAATTCGGTTATCTGCTGGTAGCCGTCGTAAACGAACTTATATTCGTTTGACAGCGCCCAGTTGCCGGGGGTGCCGGTGTAAACCTTCTTGCTGAAACGACGGCCTTGGTAATCATAATTCAAACTTCCGGAGGAACTTTGAATGAGAGGCATACGCCTCTGGATATTTTCCCGGGACTCGAAACCTTGAGTCCCGGAAAAATGGAAACAGTCTTGGATTTGTAGTTGTCGGCAGCCCATTGCTATTACCTGCCAAATTAGTTATTATTATCGTCTAATACTCGCTGTTCCCGTACATCAGGTGGCCATTTCAAGCTTGAGTGCGATCAAAAGTATCAATTATCTCCGCCCAATATCAATGCCAACAGAAATGCCACAGCAAAGACCATTGCAACAAATATGCCGATAATAATGCGAATTTTTACATCCTCGATTTTCCATGCCAATAGCGTAGCGACGACTCCCAGTAAAAGACATACTAACAAAATTTTGGTCATTTATTTTTCTCCGTTTCTGTCGGGCAACATTGCCGAACAATTTTTTTGTCTTTTATCAATTTTCTGTATTCTTTACGTACTGCGTCGGCCCAATCTTGACAATTGTATTTTTCCGTAGACCCGGGTTTGCCAAGCAAACAGTATGGCGACGATTTGACGTTAGCAACGGCTTTGCGTATCACACAATCATTCCATCCCGCATCGTGCCCAGTCTTGTATTTAAGCGATGATTTATCAAGACGTACCCGGTTATCATCGAAGAAGCCAAGGTTTTCTGGCGATTTCCCATCTTCAAAAAACAACTGCTCGTGAGCAATCATTGTGTTCATCCAATCATCAAGTTTATTTCCAGTTACTCCAACTAGCCTGCCAATGAAAGAATCAAGGGGTCGATATGCAAAATAGGCCAATCCAAACAAATCCCACTTGTCAACGATATTATTATTGACCAGGACATATTCAGGCTCGTAGCCGTTGTTCAGATTGATTCCCGTCAGGGTGATGAATCCGGGTTCGTCTTTCGGGTCGTGGCTGAGGAAGCGTCCGTATTTGACAACGCGCATCGGATAGAAAAATGCATCGAGTTCCTTGTCGTACGGCATGGTGCTGAAACTGGCGACTTGCGCAAGTTCATCTGCCTTCGTGCCGACTTTAGAGATGAGTTCAGGACTTGGCGAATATTCATATTCCGCCGCGACACCGCCGTCGGCGCTGTCGATGTAGACCCGGACATTGCCATTGCCGTCATAACATGGCAGATAGGTTTTGGAGGCGGGATGATCGGTTACGGCTAGTAATCCACCGACGCCTCCGGCAGTGCCGATACCGCCGTTGATGTCCTCGCCGTAGAGCAAACTGCGCTGGAGCACGTTGCTCCCGTCGAAAATAGCGATCCGGTTGTAGTTGTCCCAGACGTACTTTTCCGTAGCGTCCAACTGCCATGCGGAACCTGTCCAACTGTAGGTTTTCTTGCTGAATCTTCTCCCCTGATAATCATAGGCGAATTCTATTTTCGTGTCGTTCGTGTTTTTCGTTGTTGAAACGAGTCTATTCTCCCCGTTCCACGTATAAGTCCACTGGCCATCCGAGAGCATGTTTCCATCGGCGTCGTAGGTGAAGGATTGGGGAGTTTGGGGAACGGTGTAGCTTCCGCTCACCGTGCGGATAACATCTTTATCCTGAGCATGATCGAATTTTATGGCATTGATGTCGAGTTGCTCAGTGACGGCGGAGGTGGAGTTGTCCACGGCTATCGGGGCGACGAAGTAGGTTTCGCCGGGCCGGGCCGACGGGTAGCGGGCGGCGCGGGTGATAGCATTG
>JAGYNC010000353.1 GCA_018400135.1 Victivallaceae bacterium | reverse complement strand
TTGTCCCGGAAATGTAGGAACCGTGATCGACGAGAAAAAAGCGGCGTTGCTCAATTCTCAAGCCGATTCCAAACATATATGGCCGGACCTCAACATCTTCATCGAGGAACAGGTCAGGATAAAATTCCTGTGTTGCTACACCGCTAACGACAGTGCGATCTGGAAAGAGATTGATGAACAGTTCAATCGCGAGTATCCCTGGGTGGGGGTTGATATTTTTTCCACTGAAAAAGTTCCCGATTATCTGCGGACGAGAGGTGAATACGACGTTATTCAATTAAGCGGTCGTGACGTTTCAAGTTATTCCCGAAAAAATCATCTGATGGATATAACCGATCTGGCGGATGAAACGCTGGACCGCGGCGCTTTTTTGCCGAACACTTTGGAACAGAGCATGACGGACGAAAAACTGTTCGGTTTGCCGATGACGATCAGCACCCCGCTACTCTTTTTTAACCGGAAATATTTCGGAAAACAGGCGGACGCGCTGAGTCGGGATTGGGATGCATTCCTGAATTCCCAGGGCAAGGCGATGGCGCGAGGCTCCTACGTTGCGTTTAATCTGGGTCTTGCCTCTCTACTTCATTATTTTATCGGTGATATTCATAACCTGACTCGTGCGACATTCGACAAGGACGCGCTGATAAAGCTCGTTAAAATCCTGAAATATATTTCGCTGAACGCGCCGAACGGCGATATGCTCAAAACGGACATTGTCTACAAAAATTTTCTAAGCCGGAAAGTATCCCTGTTCGGTGCCTATTCATTCACCCTCGGAAAAATTATCGACGAGTGTGGATTTGACTGGGGAGTTTCCCCTCTGCCAACCATGTCCACCGGCGGACCACTTGTCGAAACCACGGTAAACGGCATCAATCCGCGTTCCGAATACAAAAAGGAGGCCTGGCTCTTCATTCGATTCCTGTCCTCCCCGATTGCCCAGGCTATTTTTTGCCGCAATCGCAAGTACATTCCGGCAACCCGAACGGCATTCGATGAAACCTACGCACCGCAGGACCCGGCAACCGCTGAAATCTTGCGGAATATTATCGAAAAAGCCCAATTCAGTACGGTTTCGAGTCAGACCCTCTACACCATCTACAGCTGTATCCATCCCATGCTCGAAGCTTACTATGCCGGACATTGTCAGGCCGAAAATCTGGTTGAACGGATAATCTCGCGCGTCAGGGAAATCCTGGCGCTTGAATTCTTGACGAGCGCTAGCCCAAGTTTCGCACTCAAAAAAAATGGAAAATTTTTTTGAGTGCGAAACTTGAATAGAGTATAGCAAACAGTAAGGAAAAACAAATGTTGACTTCAAATCAAAATCACCGCCGTTATGAGATTGACTGGCAGCGCTTCCCGTCAGTCGTTTTTGAAAGCGACGACTGGGGCTGTTGTGAAGTCGCCATGAACGCCGAAGCGGCGGAGAAAATCTGGGAACTGTACAACCGCTTCGGAAATCATCGCGATACGCCGGCCATCACCACTCTCGAAAATTCCGCGCAACTGGAAAGGTTGTTTCAAACGCTCGAGAAATATCGGGGGGCGGACGGTATTCCGCCGGTTTTTACCGCGTTTGTCAGCCTCGGCAATCCCGATTTCGAGAAAATCCGCGCCAACGGTTTCTCCAGATACGAGGATATCGGATTCGATGTAGGTGTTCCGGCTGGGTGGGAACGCGGCAACATTCCCGCCAAACTGCGCGAGGGCTTCGAGCGCGGAATATTTCACCCCGAATTCCACTCGACGCTGCACCACACCAGCCCCTCCCTGTGGATGCAACGGTTGCGTGAAAACAGCGACAAGGGACGATTGGCCCGCGCGCTGTTTGAGCTGAAATGTTATGCTCAAGGCGAACACCTGCCGGAATATCACGGTATGAACGTGAAAGAACAGTATCAGTGGGTGAAAACCGGGGTCGAACGCTTCGAGAGGATATTCGGCTTCACGCCGAACGCGGCGGTTACCAGCGATGCCTTTCCCGAGACCGAAAT
>JAGYNC010000352.1 GCA_018400135.1 Victivallaceae bacterium | reverse complement strand
AGAATTTGGGTATCCTGTGATATCGAAAGAGATTGCTCATGTTGTCGGGCAGGCACAGCGCGGATCAGAACGAGCGCGCCTTTCTATGCACGGACTCGACAAATATGGTAATAAAAACGAATACTGCCAACGCTATAAGCGATGGTCGTTTTTGCTTGATGCGCCATTTCGGATATCGGACAGATGTTGTGATTACCTCAAAAAACGCCCGTCGCTAAATTACACAAAAAAAACAGACAGCAAACCGATGCTTGGTACACTTGCGGAAGAGTCCGTATTGAGAAAACGCGCATGGATGAAGACCGGATGTAACGCTCTAAAAAGGAATGACTGCAACAAAGACTCCTCCACGCCAATTGCGTTTTGGAAAACCGTTGACGTATTGCAGTACATCCAAGATAATAAAATAGAGTTGCCGCCGCTATATGGAGAAATAGAGGTAGGATGCAAAGGCAAACTGCAATGCACAGGAATGCAACAAACAGGCTGTCTTGCTTGTGCATTTGGCATTCATCGTGTAAACAAAAATAGATTCGACCTAGTAAAACGTGATTACCCGAAACTATATGATTACATAATGCGTGGCGGCAAGGTTGATGATGCAGGGTTTTTTGCTCCCCATAAGGGACTTGGATATGCTGTTGTTTTGGAGTGGCTTTTTGAAAAGATAAATGAACGTGATCAAGCGAAATAATCTGCTAAATGCGGATAGAAAGGATCGACGTATGCGAAAAAAAGGAATAGAGCCTGTGCAAAAGCAGGCGAAAAAATTTATCAGGAAATACCTGATCAAAAACGCCTGGTATGGCGCGGCGCGGCTGTCGAAAGAGACCGGCATTCCGCTATCTACGTTAAGCCTGTGGTTGAATGGGCGAACAGACAACCTAAAAACGCCGGCCTACTTTGAGGCCATCCAGCAATGGATTAAGGAGCATCAGTCATGACCCCATTGATGAAATTCTTGATCTGCGACGTCTGCGGTATAACGCCGCCGGTCATGGCCTTTTGCGCTTTGTCGCAGATGCTGTTCGTTGCTTATTTTATCGCCCGTGTCCGGGAACACCTGGCCTGGCGCGGAAACGCTTTACCCGGCTGTCATCTTTTGCCGGGCTGGATACGTTACATTTACGGTGGATAGGCCGCCAAAAACAACAGAAAAGGAAAATTGAAAATGAAAGAACTGATTGCCCCTCTGTGTATTCTCGCTGCAATTGCAGCACTTGTGGTTGCGCTTATTGTGATAAATGGCGCGTGCTGGCAATACGCCATAAATGCGTGGCTGGTTTTCTTTGAAAAGGAAACGGCCATAAAATTATGGCAAGCATGTATTGTCGGATTGATCCCCGGACTAGGTCAAGCTGGTATCCCAGTTGCCGGTGTGACGTGGATCATCATGCTGTTTGCTTGATTTTAGGCGGATTTCCCGCCAGCCCTGGCGGCGGCTCATATCGTGGAGGCCGTCGCCGGGGATTGTAAGAAAGGAAAAAAAAGGAATGTAAAATGAGTAGACTTGGAAAACTTGGTACGCACGTTATATTTACTGGCGGTGACTACGAAGGCGAAATTGCAACAGTTGTGCTTAACGGCTTATCTGGTGTTGGCGTAAAAATCGGCAAACATTACCCAGAGCCAAAAGACTTTGAAGGAACGACTGGCGGATTGTTTGCAAACGAGGTACCAGACGATTGGCCCTGGAATTATGACGTAATGTTGCGTGAACCATACGAAGGTTGTGCTGATTATTGTTGCAACGAGTGGGAATTTTTGGAAGATTATGAAACAGAAAAGGAAACGCAATGAACGAAGAGCGCAGGCTACAACCGCCGCCGGAACCGCCTACCTATGTGGAGATGATTGAGGATGCAACAACATACAAAGAGCGGAATGCATACCGCGAGTCCGCAGCCTTCATCGTGGCGGTACACGGCATGTCAGACGAAGACCTAACAGACGCCGTTATGCAGCGATACGATGCCTGCAAAGATGTTGTAGGCGGTA
>JAGYNC010000351.1 GCA_018400135.1 Victivallaceae bacterium | reverse complement strand
TGTTCTCTTTTTTTTATTCAAATTGAATATATTTTCCAGGTCACTCCCGGCAATACCAATTCCCGTATCCTTCACCTTTACGATAAGTTTGCCCTGACCTGAATCGCCGGATTGCCGGTCAACAGAAACATCGATCCTGCCGCCTTTGGGGGTAAATTTTATGGCGTTTGAAATCAAATTGCGAAGCACCACATTTAAAGTATCCTTGTCGGCATAGGCATAATCAAGGGTATTGATATGCCGGTTCAATTCGATCTTTTTTTCCGACAACATCAATTGGTGGACAGACACTGTTTTGCTGATCATGTTTCCCAAATCCAGTTTTTCCGGGGTGAGGTTTATCCTGCCGGTTTGTAATGATGCCCATTCCAACAGGTTTTCGAGCAAGTTGTAAATATCCGATGCCACTGTTTTAATGATGCCTGCGAATTCTTTTTTATTCGAATCGCTCAATTCATCAAAATCGCTAAATAAAATTTCGGTAAAACCAAGCAGGCCGCTAAAGGGACTTTTCAGGTCGTGCGCAATTATCGAAAAAAACCGGTCTTTGGCAGCGTTGGCCTCTTCCAGGTCAAGGGTTCGTTCCTTTACCCTTGACTCCAGTTGGGTGTTGTGGAGCTTCAACTGGTTTTTAAGTTTTCTGCTGTTGTGATACTGAAGATAAAGAACGATGATGATTCCGGCAAAGAACAAGGCTATAATAATAATTGTCAACTGAATCCGCTCTTTTTTTGAATTCGATGATCTAAGCTGTTGAATCTCTTTTTGTTGCTGCAATTGTTGACGAAGCAACTGATTCTCGCGCCTGCTTTTCTCCGTTTCATATTGCACCTTCACATCGGCAATTTGCTGTTTCAGGTCCTGATTGAAAACCGTATCGCGCAAAGTGGAATACTGTTTATAAAACGCCAGTGCCCTGACGTTGTCGCCGGCAAGTTCATAGAGGCGCGCCAAACCTGCATAGTTTCGCTGCTGAATGCCAATGAGGTTCTCTTTTTCAGCAATGGCATTGCTCCGGTTAAAATTGACTTCGGCCTCGCTGTATTTTTTCTCATCCACATACAAATTCCCCATGTTATTCAGCGTGGAGGCCAGGCCATGCAAATCGCCGATGCTATCACGAACTTGAATGGCCTCAATGAAATGAGCCAGGGCTTTTTCGTCTTCTCCTTTGGAATGATAAATTTTTGCAAGGTTATTCAGGGTATTGCCAATTCCCCGCTGATCATCAATTTGTCTTTTTATCTCCAGTGATTTTTGGTAATAGATCAATGCGCTGTCACTGATTTTGCGCGCCTCAAACACTTGTCCGATATTATTGTAAGCTGCGGCAATACCCGGGAAATTATCCATGGCGCGATAATAATCGAGGGCCTGATTCAAAAATTTGTGCACTGTGTCGCGTTTGACCTTCCGTAGGCGCGGCCCTTGGGGCCGCCCTGGGTCTTTCGCAGGGTCGGCGTGATCGTGCATTTTGGTCGCAAAACGCCGGCATTCCATGCGATTGCTCGAAACATGGGCAGGCGCGAGGCCGGCCCCTACGGCAATGCCCGTCAGAGAAATGCCTCCAAATATCTTTCTCTTCAGTCAAGCGGTTCCTGTCAGAGGGTCCGGTTTTTCAGGCCCAGGAGCCATGCTACGCCCCAGGCTTGCAATTCAATCCCCTGATGTTTGTGTTGGGCATGGGGTGAAATATGGATTGGTTTTGGAGCGGCCGGGTCGGTTTCCACGAAAAACGGCCTGGCGCCCAGGTTGGCGATCATGCGCAGGACGCGATCATCGGTCAACGGCCAGTCCACGGTGAGCACGCCGGAGGATTGGACGCGCCAGGTGGCGGTTCCGGGCTGAATATGCCCCAACAGGGGGACAATATGTTCCTTGCGCAGGGCCAGAAGATCCCGATAAAAAGTAAGCCACCGGGCGTG
Organism: Victivallaceae bacterium; assembly: GCA_018400135.1. Taxonomy (GTDB): domain Bacteria; phylum Verrucomicrobiota; class Lentisphaeria; order Victivallales; family Victivallaceae; genus M55B135. The sequence goes on along the minus strand of JAGYNC010000351.1, from coordinate 104 downwards.
CTCCGCAAGATGGCGGTCATCCCAGTTCAACACCGCGCTTTCGGCCGTGGCCGGATCGTTGGGGTCCGGAATGCGCTCGCGCATGGCCGGGTCGGCGAACTCGG
>JAGYNC010000350.1 GCA_018400135.1 Victivallaceae bacterium | reverse complement strand
TGACAGTCAAAGGCCGTCCGTATATGAAATGGGATTCGGGCGACGAGGTGGCACAGCGGATCGCAATTGTACAGTTGTACGAGTGTGGTTTTGGTACACAGGAATATCTGGCGGCGGTATTTGGAATCCACGTCAATTCAGTGCAAAAGTATCTATCGGTTTTTGCTGAGCACGGGATGGGCGGATTAATTTCGCAGCGGAGCGGTCCGAAGAGCGGTTGGAAAATAACGGCTGCTCTACGGGCAAAGATATTGATGATCGTGTTGCAGGAAAGAATCCGCGGAGTAGATGCGATTCGATGCAGGTTACAGGAAGTATGGCGAAAGTAAGTATGCGCGGGGAGTATTCGTCGGGTGTTATGGGAGAACGGCCTACTTGAGGAGGATGCCACCAGTTTTGCCATAAGCGAAAGACAAGGCGAGCTTTTTGACGACAATAACGACAGGCAATTATCGCTGAATTTGGAATGGAGCGGCGAACTGGAGGAAACAGATTCAGAAGTAGATGTGAAAGCAAGAAAAGGCAAAGATGTGTTTAAGTCTGACAACAGTAACTCAATCAACAATCTGAAACCCAGTCGACGTTATTCATCGGGCCAACGGTCATATCTGGCTCAGCTGGAACAAGGGGATTACAATACATATGCCGGCGGATTACTCTTTGCGCCATTATTTAAAACAGCATTGTTTTCTGCCGACGATACGAGGGGTGATCGATACACCTGGACACGAAGGGTACAGTGTAGAGGAATTATGTCTTACATTGTTTCACTTTGATGTATTTGGATTTCAGTCAATGGAGGATTTCAAGCGGGCCTATGCGGAGGAATTTGGTTTATTAATCGGACGCACAAAGAGTCCAAACCACTTTACTTTGCGTCGTTTTCTCCATGAGGTTCGGCAACTGGGCAAGAGCGAAGAATTGATTGACGAATTCGCCTTGGGGTATTTGAGACACGGTACGGCGAGTTGGGGAGTGATGTATATTGACGGGCGCTTTTTGCCGTACTACGGGATGTATCCGATCACAAAGGGGTGGCATGGAGTGCGTCAAATACCGTTGAAGGGGAGCTATAATTTTCTGGCGGCGGACGAGAAATTCATACCTTGGCTGTTTCTGATAAGGTCTTCATCGGAAGACCTGTTGAAAAAGATCCCGGAACTGATTGAGAAGGCCAAAAGGATTGGCCTACAAGCCGGGCTGAGCCAGGAGCGGGTGGACAGTCTGATCGTTTTGTTTGACAGGGAAGGATACAGTGCGGAATTGTACCGATACCTTGATGGTAGAGATGAAGGGGAAAGCCCAAGGCGGGCAGTATTTATCACTTGGGCAAAATATGCTGACAAATGGGTAAACGATCTGGCTGAAGAACGATTCGACAAGATGGCGCGCGTTGCTTACGAAATTAAAGAACCGGAAGATGTAAAGTATTTCGAGACTGAACGAACGATGAACAAATACGGGGAGATCCGCGCTATCGTCATCCAAAGCGGAGGAGACAAGAAGCGGGCGGTGATTTATACCAACGGATCGGAAGAAGATATTCATTCAGAGCGGATCGTGCAACTGATGTGCCGGCGATGGGGCGAAGAGAACCTGATCAAAGAACTCATGATGAAGCACGGCATAGATTATATGCCGGGGTATGTAACCGAAGACATGGACATACAACCGTTGGTAGACAATCCGGCTGTAAGAGAATTGAAAAAGAAAAAATATGCTTTGCAAAGCGATCTACACAAAGCCAAGATCGAACTTGCCGATCATGTGTTGAAAAACGACAGCAATAAGAAAAAGGACGCGAGTCAAAAGGACGAGTTGAAAATCTTTGAAAATATCACGCGCATAGAAAGCGCTGTTTTATTAACCGACATGCAAATTGATAAACTGCCGTTGCGGGTGAGATTTGATGAGGCTCATGAAGGACAGATGTTGCTCAGGCTCAATTATGAAAAGAAACGGTTTTTGGATTGCATCAAGGTGTTTGCCTACCATATGAAGGACAGGATGTGCCGAATACTGCTTGAGCACTATGAC
>JAGYNC010000035.1 GCA_018400135.1 Victivallaceae bacterium | reverse complement strand
CCATTCCGGGAAACGTCAGATATATATGCTGGAAATGTAACCGGTCGCAGACCGCGTGAGGCAATGCTGATTGCGTTCGGAGAACGCAAGCTACTGAAACGCAAGCAAGGATGCTTGCGGTACCTGGGGTACGGCCTCCGTGCCGTCCGAAATGCACGGTCGCGCAGGAGCACGACCCTCCGCCGCGCCAAAGGCGCAGGGATACGGCATGCTCGGAGATTGAATATCCAATATCCAACACGGAATGTCCAATGATCAGGTTGGGGAATCGGTCGAGGAGAACGGACAACGAGTAGAAACAGTCCCTATCGTCAATCGCTCTCGTCAACTGGAATTATATTTTTAGACTGTTTTTTCAGCGCGGAGCGCTGTCTCGCCGCAGGAGGGAAACCTCTTGGTGTTCTTCGTGCCTCCGTGTGAGGCAACTCCCCATCTCTCCATTAGTGTTCATTAGTGTCGATTAGTGGTTCCTCCCTCTTCACCCTTGTTTTTCGTGTTTTATTCGAATATTGGGCGTTGAAACTCCATCCGACGGCGCGAAAGCCGGGTTAATCATCGCGAAATAATTTTCATCCGGGGTGTAATCCGGTACGCTGTTGCCAGTGCCCAGCGCGTAGCTGCCGCGTCCGGCGGCACGCTCCAACATGCGACGGGAACGCTCTGAGATAACTTCGGGAGTACTGCGGCAAACAAAATCCAGGTCGATACCGCCAAGAATGGCAATGCGCTGGTGATATTGTTCATAGGCGTCCTCCACCGCTTGAATCTTGTCCTCATAGGAGTGCTTCCCGTCATAACCGATATCGTCAATAATGTTGTCCATTACCTCCGCCAGATTGCCACAGGAGTGGAGAATAACCTGCTTGCCGGCACGATGACAGGCTTTAACGATCTGGCGGTGCCAGGGAAACAGGTATTTCTCAAAATCGGCTGGAGACAACATTGTCTGCTGGTTGAAGCCCCAGTCATCGTTGGAAATCAGGGCACCGACAGTTTCAAACGAGGCGGCCAACTCGTAATGCCTTACCAGAATCGAACCAACGCGGTTGAAAATATCCGCCAACAGTTCCGGGTCTTCAAAGGTCATAATGCACATCGTGTCATAACCGACCAGCCGCGTGACATTTTCCAGTACTCCACCCGGTCCGCAAACGACGGCCTTCATCCCGGACGGCAAATCTTCTGCCAGCCGGTCATATATCGAGTAATCGCACCGATCGGGCTCCGGCCATTGATATTTCTCAAAATCGCGCCGGTCGCGAATCGAATTATACTCGTTTTGCGAGATGGAGCGTTCTTGTTCAATGGTATTGGTTTTGAACTCCATATTCACCGGCGGATGTATCGTCGCGTAGTCATAACCCGCGGCGCGGAAAGCGTCCACCAGAAAACGATTGTGGAGACAACGCTCCGTCCCTGCGTCAGGCATAGCATAGCCCGTCAGCTTCTCATAGAGTGAAGCATTCAGAAAAAACTCGAATAGTGTTGGTCGGTTCGGACACGTCCGATCAAGAACACGACGTAAATTATCGAAATCCGGCTGCCGCTGCATGATTAATTACCTCCGTTTGACTGTTTGTTTCCTACAATTATCCTTGTTAAGGTTGAAATTTTAACTTTATCGAGTATCTCTGTTATATTATAAACCTTGTTTATACAAAAATATTTTGCAGATACGATTTTTATTTAACATTATTGATTTTTATGTCAAAGAATTATCCACATCCAGAGATGCGTTCCATTCCCGGCTACCGGGAGATTGAGTTTCCGAATGCTGTTAATGTGCAACGCCTGATGCAATTCAGACCCTATGTTAGGCAATCCGGCAACACTCTTCGTGGGCCATGGCATCTGGCGACACGCAGACTGCTGGATTTTTTACTGGTGTACGTCGGTTCCGGCAACGGTCGGTTTACCGTCAATGGCCGAACGTTCGAAGTGAAAGCAGATGACCTGATCTGGGTGCCGCCGGATACGCCGCATGAGATGCGTGGATTTTCCCCGAAAATGCATTGTGTTTATCTGCATTTTGATGTGCGGTATTCACCGGAACGCAGTCACTGGGATGCCTGTATTCCCGGGGGGGTTATGGACTTGATGCCGTGGAAAGAGTTCATGCATCCGCCGGTGTCGGATCCGGTACTCGGGCAGCTTTGCGGAAAACTGAATGGCGAGAACGTCGGCCGGATAAGAACCCGGATGGAGAATATTTGCCGAGTACATCGGAGTGGGCGCGACGGCGCGGATGCCATGCTTTCCGGCATGATGCTGGAACTATTGATGGAAATTATCGGGGGAGTGACGACAACCGCGCCAATGCCTTTTCATCATCACAAACTCCGGGAAGCCGCCGAATTTATCAAAGAGAACGCCGAAAAGGGTTTCTGTTCCAAACAACTGGCGCGACGCTGTTCTCTCAGTGAATCGCATTTTCGAAAGTTGTTTCGTGAACTTCACGGCATAACCCCTGCCGCCATGAGGCGGCAACAAGTCATGAAAAAAGCCTGTGAACTGCTGGTTTATTCCGATAAACCCATATCAGAAATAGCCGAAATCCTTGGATTCCACTCTATTTACGCTTTTTCCCGGGCATTTACCGCAACCATGCGTATTTCTCCACGCCAATACCGCAAAGGACAAACCCCGCCTTTTGTCGCTTTATAAAGCTTAAATGCCAGCCCCAAATATGTCCATTTTCTACAGCATATCCGCGGCGAGTGCGGCGAGTTCGCTGCGTTCACTTTTGGTTAATGTTATATGGCCGTGCAGGTTACTTTTTTTCAACCGCTCGACCGAATAGGTCAGCCCGTTACTGGATGAGTCCAGATAAGGATTATCTATTTGATGCGGGTCTCCGGTCAACACCATTTTTGTCCCCTCGCCAGCGCGACTGATAATGGTTTTCACCTCATGGGGTGTCAGATTTTGTGCCTCATCAACAATGACAAATTGGCGTGGAATACTGCGTCCACGAATGTAGGTAAGCGCTTCCAATTCAATTTTATGGTTTCCGATCAGATCATCGGTTTTTTTACTTGAAACCGGCACATCTTTCTTGTTCGCGTCAGAAGAGTGCATCAGATAATCCAGATTATCAAAAATAGGTTGCATCCAGTGGCTCAGCTTCTCGTCTTTATCACCGGGCAGAAATCCGATGTCGTTACCCATTGGAACAATTGGCCGGGACACCAGAATTTTTTCGTACATATCCTGATGAAGCACCAATTCCAGCGCGGCCGCCAACGCCAGCAAGGTTTTGCCGGTACCTGCTCGTCCAACCAGAGTAATCAACATAATCGCCGGATCCATTAGTAAATCCAGTGCCATGCGTTGTTCCCGATTGCGCGGAATAATATTCCAAATGCGCGGTTCCGGTTTAGACTCCAGCAGATGAATCAATCCGTCGCGATGCATCCGACCCAATGCTGAATGTTTAACGTTGCCTTCGGCCTGGAAAAAAACAAATTCGTTCGGACAAAGTTGCAAATCTTCTGCCGGCTGCATGGTTTTTTCCTGATAAAAACCATTGATTATTTCATCTGAAACGTCTTTGGTAATATTTCCGGTAAATAACTTGTCGAAATTAACTTTTTCACGTTCGAAGTCCATCACCTTCAGACCGAGTGCGTCTGCTTTCAGCCGCAGGTTGATATCCTTGCTGATAAAAATAACATTGTCCAACTTGCTATGGAGACACAACGCAACTTTTAAAATACGATTGTCCGGTATGTTAGCGGTAAGTGTGGCATCAAACCGTTGGACTATCTCATCATGTACGTCACCACAGACATCATATACGGAAACAATGCTCAATTTTCCGGTTGCGGTAGAACCTTCGCCTTCCATAGACACGCCTTCACCCAAGCGCCCTTTTTCGCGCAACAAATCCAGGCGCCGAATGACTTGTCGGGCATTTCTGCCCAGTTCATCCTGATACTTCTTAAACTTATCAAGCTCTTCAATTACTGCCATCGGCAACGCCACATCGTTATCCTGAAAAGATTCCAGGCTTTGAGCGCTGTGTAGCAACACATTGGTGTCCAGGACAAATGTTTTTTTTGCCATTCTCTGTTCCTCCGCGTACACCGTGCCGAAAACAGTTTTTCTGTTCATGCTCCATATGACAAAAAGAGTTTTCTTATCACGGTCTTATTTGTTAATATTCCACGCCGGGCTGTGCCTTTATCCCGAGCTGAAAAGGGTGTTTAATTTCTTTTATTTCCGAAACCATATCTGACGCGGCAATAAGTTCTTCCGGGGCATTTCTGCCTGTAATAATAACATGCTGCCGAACGGGACGGCTACAAATCGATGGCAGGATATCGCTTACCTGTAACCACTTTAGATGCAGCGCCACATTCAATTCGTCCAAGATTAACAACTCTGTTGCCTCATCTTTAAGATAGTGACAAGCAATTTTCCACGCTTCGGCCACTGCCTTAATGTGCTCCTCGGGAGTAATGCTAGCTTCCCATGAAAATCCCACGCCCATGGACAGAAATTCAACAGGCAAAGTTGTGTTTTGAAAAAAAAGCTTTTCTCCGGTTGGCCGATCATCTTTGATAAATTGAATTATCGTTACTTTCCAGCCTCGCCCCAATGCACGCAGAGCCGAACCCAGCGCGCTGGTGGTTTTCCCTTTGCCTGCGCCGGTAATATTAGTGAGCAATCCCTGCCGGTTGTTTTTTTCCTGTGATTCTGAATTCAACAACTTTTGATGAATTTCTCCATTTTCTCCAAAGCAATTGCTATTTTTTTCTCGGAAACGGCGTAACAACATCGAATATATCCTTCGCCGCTGCTGCCGAAAGCTGTTCCCGGCACCGTCGCCACTTTCTGCTCTTTCAGTAACTTTTTTGCAAAATCCACTGATGTCATTCCGGTTTCCTTAATTCGTGGAAAAACATAAAACGCGCCATTCGGACAGCGACACGGAATACCTATGTGGTTCAACCCGTCAACGATCAAATCGCGGCGGCGGCGATAGGCTTCCCGCATTTCCATCATGGCATCCTGTCCATGATCAAGCGCCTCTATTGCCGCCTCCTGGGCTATTATCGGCGCACACAACATGCTGTACTGATGAATCTTCGTCATGCCGTCGATAATATCCCGGGGTCCACACGCATAACCAAGTCGAAATCCCGTCATGGCAAACGCTTTTGAAGTGCCATGCAAAAAGACCGTCCGTTCCTTCATCCCGTCCAATGAAGCGATTGAAGGCAAACGTTTTTCATAAGTCAGTTCCGAATATATTTCATCCGCCAAAACAATCAAATCATGCTCCGTCGCGATCTCCGCAATCTCTTGCATTTGAGAAGCGGTAAGGGTTGCCCCTGTCGGGTTACAGGGAAAATTCAAAATCAAAATCTTACTGCGTTTAGTAATCTTTTTTCGCAAATCATCCGGATTCAGGGAAAAATTATTCTCTTCTTTGCTCTCTACCGGTACCGGTACGCCGAAAGCCATTATTATTTCCGCCGGATATGAGACATAACTTGGTTCACTGTAAATCACCTCATCGCCGGGATTAACCAGCGCTCTTATCGCCAGATCAAATCCTTCACTGACGCCAACCGTCGCCAGACATTCCGTCTGTGGATCATATTTTATTCCGCCAAAATATTTTTCAGCATAACGACAAGCTGCCTCGCGAAAGGAAATTAAACCCCGGTTGGATGTATAACTGGTTTGTCCCCGGTGAATCGCGGCTTCCGCACAATTTCTGATATGTTTCGGGGTTACAAAATCTGGTTCACCAACGCCAAGAGAAACGATATCTTTACTGCCGATAACCAACTCAAAAAACTCTCTTATTCCACTCTTGGGTATACCGTTAATATGCTTGGCCACCCTGTTTAAAGAAGATTTTTCCATATTTATTCTCCACAAAAATTGTTGTTGTTAGGTATTATTTTATAAATATCAACAGATATAAATAAAAAAGCGGTGCATTGAAAATGAAGCTGTCCAGCACATCAAAAAAGCCGCCCATCCCCGGAATAATGGTTCCGGAATCTTTTATTTTGCAAGTCCGCTTTAAAGCCGATTCGGCCAAATCTCCACAAAAACCGCCAATAAACAAAAGAACTCCGGCAATAAAAGATAACCATAGGGAAATTTGATCATACATAAAATTAAACATCACAAAACTCACCAAAATCGAACTTATAAGTCCACCGACCGTACCTTCCCGGGATTTTTTCGGTGAAATACCCGGAACTATTGGGTGGTTGCCGCCCTTTAATATTTGATTGGACAACATCCCGGTGACATAGGCGCCGGTATCTCCGGCTTTGGTTATCAATACCAGCAGCAACAGCGCGCTTCTTCCTGCATAAGAGCCTCCCTCGCCATCCATATAGATCAAAGCAATGAAAGATAATGGCGCCACCACCATGAAAAATGCTCCGGCAGAGTTTATTACTTTTTTCAGTGTTTTTTCTCTGTTTTGGTAAATCAGCAGTGATATCCACAAAGCAATAATAAAAAGTGCCGGCAACACCATAATAAAAGAGGAAGGAATACCGCAAAAAATAAGCAATAACATGGCTCCGCCTGCTATTGCTGTTGACTTTTTAAAAGACGGTAAATTGAGTTTTTCAAGCATTGTCAAAGTTTCATAAACCGCTCCAATAGCGGCAATAACACCGATAGAGGAAAAAATAAGCCACCCTCCGATACCACGCCAGAGAATAGAAAAAAAGAAAATACTCAGGAGTATAATAAAACTCAAAAATCTAAGTCTAAACATTTATTTTCTTCCTCCATATCGTCTTTTTCTATTGTTAAATTCGCTCAAAGCTTCAAAAAATTCATCTCTTCCAAAATCAGGCCATAACGTTGGCGTTATATATAATTCAGAGTAAGAAAGCTGCCACAATAAAAAATTGCTCAATCGCGATTCTCCACTAGTTCTTATCATTAAATCTGGATCGGGTATTTCAGGTTCATATAAATAACGGGAAAACAAAGTTTCATCTATTTGTTCTGGATTTAAATTACCGGCAACTGCTTCTCTTGCTATATTTTTTGCGGCATCACAAATTTCTGCGCGACCACCATAATTGAGAGCTAAAATCAGCGTTCCTTTGCTGTTTTTTGCCGTTTTCTGCATAGCAATCTGCAGTTTTTTTACTAATGATTCCGGAAATTTTTCAATCCTTCCGATAATTTTCAGTTTTATTCCTTTTTCGATAACTGTTTCAATATTATCATCAATAAACTCTTCCAACAGTTCCATTAATCCATTAACTTCTTCTTTTGAACGGCTCCAATTTTCTGTGCTGAACGCGTATAACGTCAAATATTCAATTCCAGCCTCTCCGGCTGCCCTTATTACCGCTTTAACAGACTCTGCTCCCTGCCGGTGTCCTTCCAAATGGAGCTTTCTTTTTTTTTCAGCCCATCGCCCATTGCCATCCATAATAATTGCCACATGATGTGGTTTTTTAGTCAATTCCATAGAAAAAATCCTCCAGAATTAGACATATTGTATGATATATAGGCAAATGCAACTCCTGAATTTTGAAAGTCTCTACCTCCGGAACACTAATAACACAATCAGCCAATTCGGCACAACTACCTCTACGTTTACCTGTCAGAAGAATGGTTTTTAGACCAATGGCCCTGGCTGTAATAAAACATTTATAAATATTTATTGAACAACCGCTGGTGGAAATTCCCATGACAACATCATTTTTTTTTCCAAGTGCCAGCAACTGCTGTGCAAATATCATAGTTCCATCCACGTCATTACCGAATGCGGTAGCAAAAGCCGGATGTGATGTCAGTGAAATAGCTCTCAAACCATATTGCAGTTTTTCAGCTAACTCTTCTCCATATTCTCCATAACTTCTTAATTTATCAGTCAAATATTCTTTCAAAGGACGGCGCAGAACAAATCCTTTAAGCAATTCTCCAACAATATGTTCAGCATCAGAAGCACTACCTCCATTGCCACAAAAGAAAAGTGTTCCTTCGCCAGCTAAAGATTCTATCATTAACTGTGTCGCTTTTTCGATATGGTCTGTTTCATTTTCCAATACCGGAAAACGATTTATTAATTCCTTAATAAAATTATTTTTCATCTACATTATATTCCCATCTTGATTAAATGAATTTTTAATTTAGCTTGACAATGTATTTTTACAATGTTGATTACATTTATAAAATTCTGTTGATAAATATGTTAATAAAATAAAAATATATTGTTAATAATATTGATAACTATTTTTATTTTTGCTTTTTTTACGAATATAAACAGATTGCTATTTTTTTACTAACAATAAAATAATATAAAATTTCTACTTGTTTTAAACTTTATTAACACAATTAACAAGGTATAATAATAAGATTAAAAGTTAATTATTTATTACTTTAGTAATATTATGATTACTACATTGTGAATAACTCATAAAAAGGAGGCAGGGGTAAAAAATGAAACTCACTGTTAATCGAGAAAATTTTTATAAAGCAATTCAGAAAGTAACCAATATAATTGGTTCTCGTTCTACCCTTCCGGTACTGGCCAATGTGCTGTTGGAAGCGGAAAACGGCAAATTAACTTTGACTACCACTGATCTTGAAATAAGAATAAGCACAAAACTTGACGCAAATGTTGAGCGGGAAGGGAAGACTACGGTTCCAGCCAAACGTTTAACCGCTCTGGTCTCAAAATTAATGGGAGATGAGATTAGTCTTGATTGTAACGAAAAACATCATACTGAGATTATTTGCGGCACGAGCAAGTTTAGATTATTGGGGCTTTCCGACGATGACTTTCCATTGCCGGTAGATTTTATTTCCAATAAGCACATAAAATTAAAAGAAAACGACTTCCGAAAAATGCTGGATATGATCTATTACGCGGTAAGTCTGGAAGATACCAGAAAAGTACTTCACGGTATTTTGTTATCGATAAAAGATAATATTCTGACCGCGGTGGCAACCGATGGTAAAAGACTTGCTCTGGTGGAGAGAGTGCCGGATGAATTTTCCGGTGATGAAGGGAATACCATTGTTCCAAGTAAATCGGTTAATGAAGTAAAAAGAATGATTGATGGTGATGGAGTAATAAGTATTGAGATTGGTGAAAAACAGGCTACGTTCAGGGATAAGGATACTTGTTTGGTAACAAAACTTATTGAAGGTAATTATCCAAATTATCGTCAGGTTATTCCAGTTTCATTTTCTAAAGTTATCGATGTACCGGCAAAACCATTGCTTGCAAAATTAGAATTAGTATCACTTGCTCTGGCAGATGGAAATTCGTATGTTATCCTTACTTTTGATGAGAATAAGCTTAAATTTCAGGCCAGCAGCACTAATGTAGGCGAGGGAATTGACTATATGGACATCGATTACGAAGATAACAAAATTGATCTTTCGTTTAATCCAATTTATTTAGCCGAACCACTCAAGCATGGAGATTTTGAAAAAGTAAAAATAAAAATGAATGACGGCTTCAGTCCTGTGGCAATTGAAGCAGGAGAAGGTTTTCTGTATATAATAATGCCGATGAGAAACAGATAATAATTTGATGGCTGAAAATAAACCAAAGTGAAGGTAATACTCAAAAAACTGCGTTTAAAAAAATTTAGAAATTATCAGGATACGCAAATAGAATTTAAAGAACCCAAAATTGTTCTCATCGGTCGAAACGGACAAGGTAAAACCAATTTACTTGAGTCCGTTTTTTTTATTGGTATGTTACGCTCTTTTCGAACGGCTCAGATAGGAGATTTAAAGCGTATAGGCAGCAGCGGGTTTTATATTTGTGCCGAAGTGGTAAATAAAAAATGGACAGAAACGCTTGAAGTAGATTATAATTATCAAAATAACATCGGTAAAAGAAAACTATTTATTGACAGTAGTCCGATAACCAGAGCCAGTAATTTTATAAAACAAATAAAAGTGGTGGTTTTTTCTCCAGAAGATATTCAAATAGTTAATGGTAGTTCAGGGCGGCGCAGGCAATTTATTGATATGTTGATATCTGTATTGGAACAGGACTATCTAAACGCTCTCCATAATTATGCCGTCGGTTTTAAATCCAGAAATATAGCTATTAAGAAAAAAGGGGCATTAAGTAAAGAGACTAGGGCTTTTGAACCGGGAATGGCTGAAGCTGCGGTATTTATAATGGAAAGAAGACGCCATTATGCAGCATTATTGTCTGCAGAAGTAAATAATTTACTGGATCAATTTATTTCTGAACAACACAAATTTTCTATTAATTATCGTAACGACCGTATAGCTTTGGAAAAACGTTCATATTTGGAACTATTTGATAAAGAAAGAGAACGCGATGGGTTAAAGGGGTTTACCGGATTTGGTCCACAATTGGACGATTTTGACTTTATCTTTAATAATAAACTCATGCGAAAATATGCTTCATTAGGTCAAAGCAGATTAATGTCATTATGTCTAAAAATAGCCAACATGAATATATTATTGAAACAGAATAATAGTAGCAACACAGAAATTATAGTATTAGTAGACGACGTAACCGGAGAGTTGGATATAGATACTAAAAGTAAATTTTTGAAAATGATAGAAAATGCCGGACAAATAATTTTTACTTTTACCGAGAAACCGGAAGAAGAATTTTTTAATGATGCTGAGTTTTTTTCTTTGGCAGATGGAAAATTTTATCATATAGGTTGAGGTTAATGGCGACGAGTGGTTCAAAAAAAACAAAAAATTAGTGCGCCAGAATGGCGCACTAATTAATAGGTGAATAAATGAAACTGGTAACAGTCAGTCAAATGCGTGAACTTGATAAACGTACGATTAATGAATATGGAGTACCAGGTTATGTGTTGATGGATAGAGCAGGCAAAGGAGCCACAGGCCATATTTTAGATTTTGTTGGAAATCTGCACCAAAGACACATCCGCCGATTTGTCATTCTTACCGGTCGCGGCAACAACGGAGGAGATGGCTATGTTGTTGCTGGAGAATTGAGTTCCAGAACCAGTATTGAAGTGATTATTTTAGCGACATGTCAGCCGGATAAAATGGGGGAAGATGCTGCCAAACATGCACAGCGGGTTTGCGGCAAAGTCGCTTGTCAGGTTAGGGAAAACATATCTTCCTCTGATTTCAGACAGGGAGATATTATTATTGACGCCTTACTCGGCGTTGGTGTAACAGGAAAGCCCCATTCGCCATACGAACAGTGGATAGAACAAGTGAATAAACTTAGCTTGCCGGTTATTGCATTGGATATTCCGTCCGGACTCAATGGTGACGATGGCTCAGCCCCGGGCGCGTGTATTATAGCCGACATGACCATTACTATGGGACTTCCCAAAAAAGGTTTATTTTTGCATAAAGCATTGGATTATTGTGGACGGCTGAGATTGGTAGACATTGGTATTCCTAAAACATATATAGCGAAAATACCGGAAAAACCAGCTGCATATTTTTCTAAAGATGTTGCAAAATATTTAGGAAGAGTTCCAACACAATTCCATAAAAAAAATTGTGGGTATATAAGTGTTATAGGTGGTAGTAAAGACTATTATGGAGCACCCTTTCTGGCGGCAACGGCGGCGATGCGTACAGGAGCAGGTTTAACGCGAGTGATAATACCTGACTCCATTACAACGTTCCCGAATTTTCCTGCCGCGCTGATAATTAATAGATTATCAACCAACGAGGAAGGATATTTATGTCCGGCATCGCTTGATCAAATATGGAAATTGATGACAAAGAATAATGCATTAGTAATTGGGCCGGGAATCGGCAGACATCCAGACACCGCGGTCTTTCTCGGAAGACTCCTGAAGCAAGTGGAAATACCGGTCGTAATTGATGCCGACGCATTATATTTGATAGCACAATATCCAGATAAATGTTTTGTCTGTAAAAATCATATTCTAACACCACATCCGGGAGAAATGGAAAGATTATTGCAAACGTTTTGTCCCGAAAGCAAGCAGAAAAACAGAATTGAACAGGCGGCAACTCTGTCCCAAAAAATATCAGCAATTATTGTTTTAAAAGGTAATAAAAGCATTATCGCATCCCCTGATGGAAGAGTTTTAATAAACTCCAGTGGGTGTCCTGCTCTTGCAACGGCAGGAAGCGGAGATTGTCTTACAGGAATTATAGCGGCCTTGGCGGCAACAACCAGCAATGTTTTCGAAGCGACCGCGGTTGCGGTTTTTATTCATGGTCTTGTCGGCGAACTCGCGCCATTTGGTACCCGCGGTCTAATTGCAGATGATTTACCCGACTACATTCCACAGGCAATAAAAAATATTTCACCGTTAGGATAAAGAGACTGCCGAAAATATGTATTAGCGAGCTAACAAAAAATTTTTTTTCGACGCTTCGTTACGGCCAAGTCAGCCAGGGCTTCGCAATCTACCCTAAAAATGTAAGACCTCACTCTTTTTTTGGGTTTGAATAATAAGTTCTAAACGGTAAATTAAAAAAGTTTAAACTCGACAGATTAGTTGTGGCGTGGCCTTTTTCTTACCGACGATGAAAATATTCACGGCTTCAGGAAAGAGCGAAGCTCCGCGCCCACATACGCGATTATGCGGCAACAATTCAATGAGAGCAGCGCCATAAAAATTTCACTGGAACCTAACATGGGCAATCGAAAGAATAAAAGGAGTGCGTCAAAAACCAAATTGCGTATTTGGGCGGAATTCATTCCGTTTTTGATTTTGTGCAAAGTGATCCGCGTTATTCCCCTGGGGGTAGCTTATTTCATCAGCCGACAACTTTTTCGCGGTCTTTACCTCATTGATTGTCGGCACAGAGTCAGAACTATTGAACATCTTATGCATGCCGGCATTGCTGAAAACAGGAAACAAGCGACCGCGCTGGCAAAGGAAGCCTATCTTAATTTTTCTATGTTGTTGGTGGAAATTTTTAAGATGAACCAATTAATAGAAATCGAAAAAATAGCGGTTAAAGGAAGCCCCGCCGCAATCCGCGAAGCCTGTAATACAGAAGGCGGCAACACCAATGTTATTGTAATAACCGCTCATTACGGCAACTGGGAGTTGGCAGGATCCATTTGGGCGGAAAAATTTAAAATACCAATGGTGTCGGTAATGCGTCCTTTTGCCAACCCACTGATTGGAAAAAACATTTTGGGCAGTCGCGAATCAGATATTCATCAGAGCGTGCCCAAAGAAGGCGGAATCAGAGGCCTGATGCGGGCATTAAAAGAAGGCAAAACCATAGCCATTCTCGCTGATCAGCATGCCAATCGCAAAGAAGGGGTGGAAACCGTGTTTTTTGGACAACCCTGCCGAACCCACTCATCCCCCGCGCTGTTGCATTTAAAAACCGGCGTGCCGATTATTCCAATGCTGACTCGCCGCGTGGACCGCCATTTAAATTTTGAATTCGTGATCGGCGATCTGATTCGTTACACCCCAACCGGCGATAAGGAAAAAGATGTGCAAGCCGTAACTCAGATGTTCACCACCGCGTTGGAAAAACTCATCCGCGAAAAGCCCATGCAATGGATGTGGGCCCACCGTCGCTGGCTTAACCTCAATCGCGGCGCCTATAACTCCGATTAATGCTTGGCCGAAAATAGGCCAAGTTGTTTGTCGGCAGATGGGTTGTGTACGGAAATTTGCGAAATTTGTCTGATTCGGGACTGTTGCATCGCGCGACAGTTTTTTTTGGAAAAATGCTGCGCCTGAATGGCGCACTAATTAACAGGGAGTTATATAATCATGTCTGAGTTTTTGCCCTTTCACGGCTTGTTGCCGCAAACAGATGTTGTGTCCGAAGTGGCCGCCGTCCCTTATGATGTTGTGAATTCCGAAGAAGCTGCCGCCCTGGCAGCCGGAAAACCATTGTCATTTCTTCATGTTTCTCGTCCGGAAATCGACCTTGAGCCGGGGATTGATCTGCACGACGATCGAGTTTACGCCAAAGCCGCCGCAAATTTTCGTTGGCTTCGCGAGAACGCGCCATTGACTGAGGATACGGGAAAACACTTCTATATTTACCGTTTGCATATGGGGTCTCATGTACAGACTGGCATTGTCGGTGCGGCGTCTGCAACCGATTACCACCAAAACATTATTAAAAAACACGAAAAGACCCGTCAGGACAAGGAAGACGATCGCACCCGGCATGTTATGGAATTGCGTTCTCACACCGGGCCGGTATTCCTCACATACAAAGATTCAAATGAGATTGACGCGTTGGTGTCCAATCTGACTGAAGTTGAACCAACGTTCGATTTTACTGCACCCGATAACATTAGCCACGTGTTATGGCGGGTTGATGTAGAAAACAGCCGAAAAATATCTGATTTGTACCAGAAAATCCCTTGTCAATATATTGCCGATGGACACCATCGCAGCGCGGCGGCGGCGCGAACACAACTTGAGTGCGCGCCGAAAAATCCACACCACAATGGGACAGAAGATTACAACTATTTTCTCGCGGTTTCGTTTCCGGCTTCCCAGTTGAAAATTTTGTCATATAATCGAGCGGTTAAGTCTCTCAATGGTCTAAGCGGTGAGCAGTTTATTGCAAAAATCGGAGAAAAATTTACTATTGTTCAGACAGACTCTCACCAGCCCGGCCAATCCGGAGAACTTTGCATGTATCTGCAAAGCAAATGGTACCTGTTAAGGCCGAAATTTGAAATCGGCAACCTCGGCGTTATCGAACGGCTTGACGTC
Organism: Victivallaceae bacterium; assembly: GCA_018400135.1. Taxonomy (GTDB): domain Bacteria; phylum Verrucomicrobiota; class Lentisphaeria; order Victivallales; family Victivallaceae; genus M55B135. The sequence goes on along the minus strand of JAGYNC010000035.1, from coordinate 2,393 downwards.
AGTATCCTGCAGGACAATATTCTCGCTCCGCTCCTAGGCATTAACGACCCGCGTACCAGCAAGGAGATTGATTTCATCGGCGGCATTCGCGGCACTGGAGAATTGCAAAAACTGGTTGATCAAGGCTCACATGCGGTCGCTTTTTCCATGTTTCCAACTACCGTCAAACAGCTGATGGACATTGCCGATGCCGGAGTTATCATGCCGCCAAAATCCACCTGGTTCGAACCAAAACTGCGCGATGGTATTGTCTGCCACAGTTTTCTACCTGGAAATAAGCTCCATACAGGAAAGGACAGATTCAGATGTCAATGTTAACCAACCGCATTGTAATTACCGGCATCGGCATGACCGCGCCTAATGGCAACGGATTAGACGAATTCCGTCAAGCCCTGTTGTCGGCCCAATCAGGCGTTTCGCTGATCGAGCACCGATATATTGGCAAAGTGCCGGCTGGTATGTGCGAATTCGATGCAAAACAGTACCAGAACAAAAAAGAGCTGCGTTCCGGAACTCGTGCTGGTTCAATCGCGATATACTGCGCCAACGAAGCGATAATGGATGCCAGCGTGGAAATTACTGATGCTAACCGTTCCCGTTACGGCATTTACATTGGAACAACCGAGCATGGGACGGTGGAAACTGAACACGAAGTTTATCAACTAAGTCAATGTGATTACGATCTGAGTTTCTGGAGTCATCATCATAACCCCCGTTCAATAGCCAATAATCCGGCAGGAGAGGTGACCATCAATCTGAAAACGACCGGGCCGCACCTGTGCGTTGGCGCCGCCTGTGCCGCCGGCAACTGCGGTATTATTCAAGGAATACAGCAACTTTTGCTGGGCGAAGTAGATGTAGCCGTGGCGGGAGGAGTGTCAGAAAGTTCGCGGTCATTCGGAATATTTGCCAGTTTTAAAAGCCAGGGCGCTTTGGCGGAACATTCGGAACCGCAACGAGCAAGCCGTCCATACGACATCAACCGCAACGGAATTGTTGTTTCGGAAGGGGGCTGCCTTTATATCCTTGAGCGTCTCGAGGATGCCAAAAAACGCGGAGCTCATATTTACGCCGAAATTGTTGGTTACAGCATGAACTCAGATGCGCTGGATCCGGTATTGCCGTCGGCGGAACGCCAGGCCGAATGTTTTAACCAGCTGTTGGCCAGAACCGCATTATCGCCGGAAGATATTGATCTGATTAACACTCACGCCACCGGGACGCCCACGGGCGATGCCGAAGAAATTCGCGCGATCCGAAAGGTATTTGGCGATAATACCCGGGTGCCGTTGATAAACAACACCAAAGGATTTATCGGCCACACCATGGGTGCCGCGGGGGCGCTGGAACTAGCGGGGAATCTGCCGGGATTCAAGGATGGCTTAGTTCATCCCTGTATGAATCTTGACGAATTAGATCCCAAATGTGCCTATCCAAATATTGTTCAACAGAAACCGGAGCCATGTCAAATCAACTATTTAATCAACGCCTCGTTTGGGATGCTCGGTAATAACTCGGTATTACTAGTCAAGCGTTATGAATAATTATGAAATATATTGAACCCGTATTCCGTCCACCGGCAGAAGCGGAGAGCTTGATCTTTCAGGTTGCTTACGGCTGTCCACACAATCAGTGTCGATTTTGCGGCATGTATAAAACGGTTCGTTATCGATTGCGTCACGAGCGCGAGGTTTTCAGTGAAATCGATGAAGCATGCAGGCACGATCCGGATACCAGGCGTATTTTTCTTGCTGACGGCGATGTTATGGCATTGCCTTTTGAGCGACTCTGCCGTTATTTAGAAGCGATCAATCAAGCGTTTCCCAAATTGACGAGAGTCAATGTCTACGCTAATGGCAGTTCGATTGCCAACAAATCAACAAGGGAATTGACCGTGTTGCGACAGCTCAAACTCAACACGCTTTACGTCGGACTTGAGAGCGGCAGTCAAAGCGTGCTGGATATATTTAATAAAACGGAAACTGTCGAAACCATGATCGCCGCTGTGATCGCCGCTCGTAAGCTGGGATTTAAATGTTCAGTGATGATCCTGCTGGGGTTGGGAGGACAGGCTTTGCGCGAAGAGCATATCTCATTAACCGCCGCCGCGCTCAACCGAATGCAGCCGCAACTTCTGGCCGCATTGCGTTATATCCAACTGCCCGGATTATCACCTCCGGCCAACTATGTTTCTATTACTGAATATGAGGCGATAGAGGAATTACGAGATATTATTGCAAATTTAGCGCTTGAACATACCGTTTTTCGCGCTAATCATACGTCAAACCCATTGCCACTGGCAGGCAGGTTGTCGCGAGATCGAGCAACATTGCTTCATAAACTTGACGTTGAACTCGCCTCTTTAGCTGCGCGCAATTGACCACAGGCAGCAC